>JAFAUR010000018.1 GCA_019243205.1 Acidobacteriaceae bacterium
GCGGTGGTGGGGATAGTATTGCTCTCAAATCGCTTCTCGTCTTCGAGAGTCTGGCAACTCTACGCCTTCTTTGCGCTAGTGGGGCTGTTCGAGGCCGGAGCCGGACCGGTCCCATACGGGAAAGTGGTCTCGCGCTGGTTTGACAGAAACAGGGGTCTGGCCCTTGCGCTGATGATAACGGGTGTTGCCTTCGGAGCACTCCTTATGCCTTCCTTCGCGCAATTTCTCATCACGACAGGCGGTTGGCGCTTCGCTTACGCCGTCATGGGAGCTGCAGGTCTCGTCATTGCGCTGCCGCTCATAGGCTGCGTCCTGAAAGAGCGGCCGGAAGCGCTGAATCTGTTACCCGACGGAACAGCCGCCATGACGTCTGAGCAGTTTCTTAAAGCGGCCGAGACAGGCCTGAGCCGGCGTGATGCGCTGCACACCTCTGCGTTTTGGCTTCTGCTGGGGAGCGTGTTTTTGGTCTCAACTGCTATGCATGCTTGTTTTACCCATCTGCCGGCGATTCTTGCAGACCGCGGAAGTACGGCACAAGCTGCGGCCCTGGCGAGCTCCGTTTTGGGTGCCGGAATGCTCATCGGGAGAACCTGCTCCGGTATCTTAATGGACCGGTTCTTCGCACCCTATGTTGCCGCGATCACATACGCCGGTGCTGCGGTAGGCATCGGCTTGCTCCGGATAGCCGGCTCGCACGAGCTAGCCTTTACCGCTGCGCTGCTTATCGGCATTGCATTCGGCGCCGAGTCGGATATTGTGGCGTACCTGATTAGCCGCTATTTCGGGCTCCGCTCTTACGGAGCGATTTATGGTGTCATTTTCTCTGGCTTCGTCCTGGCGGGAGCGTTCGGCGCCTTCATCATGGGTGTCGCCTTTGATGCACGCCATTCTTATGCCCTGCCGCTGGTCTTACTTTCCCTTGCTGCGATCCTTGGTGCTGCTTTCATGACTTGTCTCGGGCCGTATCGATATAAGCCGCATGGAACGAGCGAAGCGGTTGCCGCACAACCGAGTTTCGAACCATCGGTGTAGCCGAATACATCAGGAAATTGTCATGCCGGAGCAAAGCGATTCCACTACTAGCCCAATGCAACTGATCCGCATGGGCGACGGTCTGATCGTCCACCAGGCCTTGTACGCTGCTGCCGCACTCAGTGTGGCGGACCTGCTCGAGGGCAATGCGTGTACCACGTCGGATCTCGCCGCCCAGCTCGCGGTGAACGAAGATGCGCTATATCGCCTGATGCGCTTTCTCGCAAGTCACGGAGTGTTCGAAGAAACCAGCCCCCGCACGTTCGCTAATACCGACCTATCGTGTTTTCTGCGCTCCGGCGTTCCGGGATCGGTGCGTTCCTTCCTGATCTTTCGAGGCAGCGAAGTGGTTTACGCACCCTTCGGAGAAATCATCCACAGCATTCAAACAGGCCAGCCCGCGAGGGAGAAGCTGTACGGTGCGAACGTTTTCGATTACCTGAAAACACATCCTGAGTTAGCGCGTGCCTTTGATGAAGGCATGACTAGCTTGTCGCAACTCGTTGCGCCGGAAATCGCCAAAGCCTACGACTTCGCCACCTGGGGCAGCCTCATGGATGTCGGAGGCGGCAATGGCATCCTACTCGCTAGCATTTTACGTGTCCATTTGAGCTTGCACGGAGTTCTGGCTGATCTGCCTCATGTGATCGAGCGTGCGAGTGAGCGAGGCTTTCTCGGTGGTGACTTGCAGGCTCGCAGCCGCCTGCAATTTTGCGATTTTTTCCAGGAGGTGCCCGCAGGCTGCCGCGCCTGCCTGATGAAGCATGTCATTCACGATTGGGATGACGAGAGGGCGCACAGAATCCTAATCAACTGCCGGCGCTCGCTTCCGGAGAACGGCGCCCTTCTGCTGGTCGAGTATATAGTTCCTGAAGGAAATTCATCGTCGGTGGCGAAGACCGCCGATATGGTGATGATGCTTATGACCGGGGGGAAGGAACGGACACTAGAGGAGTATCGCGAGCTCCTGGCGGGCGCCGGCTTTCGCCTCAACCGTGCGCTACCGGTTGCTGGTGATTTAAGCATTATCGAGTCACTGCCCGTTTGACGTGCGGCGTTGCCCACACCGAAAGCACGCTGCTGAAGGACATCCGTGGCACGGAACTTATGGGCTGGGCAATTTGCCGTTCTGGACGATGATTTTGCGGGGTACCATCTCGTCACGACCGGCGATGTCGTAGACCAGGGTCGCGATAACGGCGGAGGCTTGCATCAGGTCCTCCTGAACTGCATGCGAGTACGTATCCATGTCGGAGTGATGGGTGATGCTGCCGTAGTCGAGGGGGTCCTGGATGAATTGAAAGCCCGGGATACCGACATCGTCGAACGACTGGTGATCGGTACCAAACGTGCGTTTCAGGCTGAAGGCTGTTACGCCCATGTCGCGGAAGGGCGCTAGCCATTTTTCGAAGAGAGGCCGGACGGTGTCATTCCCTTCGAGATACACGCCACGAATTTTGCCGCTGCCATTATCGAGATTGAGATAGGCATCGAGCTTGGCGTACTCTGCTCTGACTTCGCCAGTCTTCATATCAGCGAAATGCTGCTTCACGTATTCGCGAGAGCCGAAATGCCCCTGCTCTTCGCCACTCCAGAGGCCGATGCGGACCGTGCGATCGAGTGACAGATGGAGGGTTTTCAGGATGCGCATGACTTCCATCATCACTGCGCTCCCTGCGCCATTGTCGGTCGCGCCCGTCGCCATGTGCCAGGAATCGAAGTGTGCGCCGACCATAACCACTTCGTCCGGCGTTTTCTGCCCTGGTATTTCAGCGATGATGTTGGCTGGCTCGACGTCGCGGTCGGAATACTTTGCTCTCAGTTCGAGGCGGACGGTTACAGGCTCCTTCTTTTCGACGAGGCGCTGCATTCGCGAGTATTGCTCTTCGGTTACGACAAAGGTCGGTGCCGCCATGACGTCATTTGCTTTGTAAGACCCGGCCGCTTCACCGAACACAAGACCGTCATGCGCACGCTGGTCATCCTTGAGGACGGCGATGACGCCTTCGTTTTTGAAGAATGCGCCGATGTCGGCCAGTAATGCTCTGCTTCTGTCGGACAGCTCGTAGCGCAACGCGTTGGGCAATGACAGAAAGTAGTTGTTGGCTTCCTCGTCGTTCTCTGGGAACTTTACCTTGTCAATCGTGATACGGCGCTGGACAACAGGGGCAGGTGCGTTTGCGATTCCTGCGAGGTCTTCTGCGGTGTAACGCCGAAACACGGCCTGCGTGCTCGGGGTCCATTTTTGTGCATTCCCGACCAGCACAATCTTGCCCTTCAGCTTGCCGTGCCATTGGCTCTTATATTTGTTCCACCCCGCCTTGAACTTTTCGTAGTCACGGTCCACCGGCATGGGCGCGTACAAGAGTTCGCCAGTTTCGACGCCGTTGCTGGACGAACTCCAGGCCATCGGATATGCAACCAGATGCGAATAGCGCGGTGAAACCATGTCGAGATTGCAGGATTCGAGCGACCAGCTTCTGCCGAACGGCCCCCATCTTTCTTCGTGTACGTTGGACAGGCCCCACGACCTCATGGTTTGCATAGCCCATTGCGCGGCCTCTTCCCACTCCGCCGATGCTGTCAGACGTGGGCCGTAACGGTCTGCCAAGGCCTGTAGATGGTCCATTACCTTTGAGTTGTCGAACGCTTCTACTTTGATTTGGTGGAGAGCGGTGAGGCCACGGTCATCCTGAGCGTGCAAGACAAAACCCAGAGAGAACACTGCGACGAAAGGGACGCTGGGGCGCATGAGTTCTACTTGTAGCACTCTAAACACACAACCGTGGGACGCTGCGCCCTCTGTTGTTTAGCACGCCGAGGTTCAAAATGCGCGACTCGCGAGGACGCCGGGCACTGTCAGCGAACCGCGCTCTACCAGGAGCACCCGGTTACTGCCTCGACGCAATTCGTGTGCGAGTACAGAGCCCGCAGGCCCGCTGTGACAATCAGGTAATCAATGCGCGCACCTTTCGAAGAGACTTCGTGTGAGCCGGATCGAAACGCGCCGGCTTGCCCGCATCAACGGTCGATGGGCATTGATCCAGCCCAAGTGACGCCGTAAGATTCAGATGAACGCCCGCAATTCCCTCCTGCAAGGGTCATAAGTGCGTTTAATGCAGAAGCAGCGCAAAGTCATCGCTGATATCTGGTATTGCCGGAATTCAATACAAGGCGATTTAAGGGAGTTTGGAACCCGCGATCGTCAATCTACGAGATGCCGACTACACGGACCGGTGAAAGCCGATCATCTGGCCTTGGCCGTCAGCCGAGTCTATTCGATAGTTTCAGGCCAGCCTTAAACGAAAGCGCGCGGGTCTATTGCTCGAGCCAAATCCGGACTGTGCGCGATCGGCTCAGGCATGATCTATTTGAGAAAGGAGTAACCGATGGCTGCGCGGATTGATCGACGAACCGCAGACCTGAGCAAGTAGCCCGATTTGGCTGTCATTTACGTCGGCATGCGGGTGCGGAAGCTCAGTGGCATCAAGCGTCTCTTCGGCCTCGGCCCCTCAGATAGGACGAGCTGGGCAGGCAAGCCCAGAAGGACTCTTGCACTGCGACAACGGAATGATTTATAGCCTGTCCCTCTTCACGTAGGAATGCGCTGGTATTGGAAGGATTTCGACTCGATGGAGCGTTGGGCTCGCTCAGAACCGCACCGCCGCTGGTGGCAGGACTTCTTGCGCGATTCAGGTGGCACGGGCTTCTGGCACGAAACCTATTTCATGCGCGGTGGCATGGAAGCCATTTATGACGACACCAGACTTCCACCGCTCAGCTTTAAGACGTTTGCGCCTGTAGCTGCCGCGCACGGGCCTATGTTCTCCGCCCGCACTCGTCTTCATCTTACGGGCGAAGCACCCATTCAGCCTCAAGGCAGGACTGAACCGGAATTGCTGAAGTAGTTCGGGCCGATGGGTTTCTGGTTCAACCGCGCCGACGGAGTTTAAGAACAGATATCGGTAGCTACCTTCGGCAGTCAGGAGCCCCATCCGAGTTCGCTCGGAAAGCGGCATACAGCAACTACCGGAAATTCTCGATCAGCATCAGGTTCCCGCCATTCTCTTTCTGCACTGGGTAAAGGAAAGCCTTGCGGTCAGGCGATACAGCAAAGCCCAAGTAAGTATCGACCTCTCCGAGCGGCTGTATTAGCGAGGAACGGAGCGTGGCAAAGTCGTAGAAACGAATTTCGCGGTCATGGCCGTCTTTGCCCCCACGTGTGATGAAGTAAATGCCGTTTGACATCACTTGAAATGCGCGTGCGAGGACAGTAATTCCCAACGGATGTTCCTGCCCGCCCTCGACACGCGCTTCACACAACGCTGCCTCAGGTAGGCTAGGCTTGACATAGTAAACCGACTTGCCATCTACCGATTGTTGCGGTGCCTCACCGCTCGAGCGCGTGATTTGTGTAGCCGCTCCACCGCCAAATGGCATGCGAAATACTTCCCGGCGGCCGGTGCGATCGTTGCTGAAATAGATCCAATTGCCACCCTGCGAGAAACTCGGGATAGCTGAATTGCCCGGACCGGTCGTAAGCCGGCGGGGCTTTCCGCTGCTGCTCTCAATAACCCAAATATCCTTTTGGCCGCTGCCCATCTCGGCGTCAAAAATGATCCAGTGGCCGTCCGAGGACCAGCGCGGGGAACCGCAGTGGCGGCCAAAGTTGGTGAGTCGCACGGGTTCCGTGCCGTCGCTGTTCGCGACCCAGATCTCCTGCGGGCCTGAGCGGTCCGATTCGAAGGCAATGCGCTTGCCGTCCGGGGAGAACTGTGGGTTCCATTCAAGCTGTGTTGAGGAGACCGGATCGCGCTCACCGGTATGGCCATCGGCGCGCCATATATCGATATCACGCAACCAGCGCATGTAAGCCAACCGGTTCTGGCGCCGAGCAACTGCTGGGTAGGTCGCTCGCCCGACGAATGGTAATGGCTGGATGGACCCCTTCTCGGCGATTGGAACCCGATAAAGCGTCAATGCCTGAGGGGTCGTCTTTGACATTGACCAGATCGCTTGTCTTCCATCCGACATCCACGCCAAACCTCTCCAGTTGACCGGATTTTCTGCTGTCATCCGGCGAGAAGCCCCGCGCGGTACTAGCTCGTTGCTCAATTCGAGCAGATACAGATCGGCGCTCCCGCGGTCTTCTCCGCGCATAAACAAAAGTTTGTGGCCGTCGGGTGAAAATGCCGGGTATACGTCGATCTGCCCGTTCGGAACAAAAGTGAGCTGCCGTGCCTCGCCCGTTTCCAGGAAGATGAGGATGATTCCGCTGGGCGAACCGCAACCAAGCGCCCTGCCGTCGTTCGACCAGGACAGGCCCGTACAGGCGCCATCATGCAATCTTCGCTCGTTGCCGCCTATCGGCGACATGACAAATGTGTGTTCTCCAGCGTTGTCTTGGCGCTGAAACGCGATCCATTGCCCATCGGGGGACCACACCGGATTGAACTCTATCGCGTCACCCTTCGTAAGCTGCAGATAATTCGGCGATGCGACGGGCTTAACGTAGATATGGTACTTACCTTGGTTGTCGCCGTTCCATGCGAAGACCAACTGGTTGCCGTCCGGTGAGAAGTCCGGATATGCCTGAAAACCCCGCTCACTGGTCAGCGGTACTGGCTCGCTGGGCGCTGGATGCGGCGCAGTTTGCCGCAACCACCAAATCGCAGCCGCAATTCCGAGCAGCGCGAAGCCCCCGGCGATGTACATCCACACCCGCCGCTTCTTTGCGGGCCCTTCTACCGCCGCCTGCATTCCCGATTCCGACTCTTCGCCCACCTCCTCCAGCTCGACTTTCACATCATTCATGCTGTGAAAACGCCGATTTGGGTCCTTGCGCAAACAGCGCTGAATAACCCGCTCCAGCTCTTTCGGAATTCGCGGCGTAATGCGCGACGGCGCCTCCGGCTCGTGCCGTAGAACGGCAGCCAGCGTCGAAGCGGTCGAATCGCCGTGAAACGCTTGCCGTCCGGTCACCATTTCATACAGCACCGCACCGAAGCTGAAAATATCTGAGCGTGCATCCAGCTTCTTGCCCTCAGCCTGCTCCGGCGACATATAAGCCGCAGTGCCCGCAATAGGCTGCGGGGAGACGTCGGTCAGCGAACGAGTCTGATCGAGATCTCTCCGATCCTCCGATTCAGCCGCCTGCGCCAATCCAAAATCGAGGATCTTCGGAACACCGTTCTCGGTAATCATGATGTTGGACGGCTTCAGGTCGAGATGCAGGATTCCGGCGGCATGCGCCCGCGCAATCGCATCGGCCATCGGAATTGCATATTTGAGCGCTTCATTAACGCCGACTCCGCGATTCCCGATGAGTTGATCCAGCGTTTTGCCGCGCACTAGCTCGATCACCAGAAACTCGTTTCCGTTTTCCGAGCAGATATCGTAAAGCGCCACTATGTTCGGGTGATTCAGCGCTGAAACGGCACGCGCTTCCTGCACCAAGCGATCATGCCCGTCATTTGTAGACGTGAAGCGCTCCCCCAGCAGCTTGATCGCGACTTCGCGGCCCAGTCTTGTATCGCGGGCGCGATACACTTCGCCCATGCCGCCGGCCCCAATGGGGGCAAGGATGTCGTATGGCCCCATGTGAATTCCGCTGGCGAGGGGCATATAGGTGTCTTAGTTTAGCGCAAACAAGGGACTTGGCGGTCGAGGAACGGCAGGCTCCTGGCCCCTGTCGCCGGGCAGCGGTAACACCGGATCAACGTGCGAAGCATCGGCTTGCAACCGATCGGGGCAACAGATCAAAGGCGTCTTATCAGAAAATTCGTCAGCCAGTGTCTTCAACCACTTAGCCGCTCGTTACAGCCGCGTCAAGAGGACGTTATAAACGTTAAGCCAGCCCATTCAAGTTTTCGGATACTACGGGGCCGGGACCCCCCAACTCAGCAAGGACCTATTGCGGATGAAAGGATGACAACACCCAGGCAGGAGATTCGAGATAGAGCCGGAACGGGCTTAGCGAGGTCCACCGCTTGACAACTCTTGCCAGGTCTGTTTACTTCATTCCTTCCGGCTTTTCGATCTTCCGCATCATTGTCGGAACGAAGTAAGAATAGCCGGCAATGCTTTGAATCGCGACCGGCCTGCCGCTAGCCATACGGGTCTGATCGCACCGCTAGTCCGCAAGGCAGCCAAAATATTCAGTAACGACAACACAGCAAGAAACGGCGACACGAAAGGCCAGAAGTGCCTGCCTGCGCTCATCCGGCTCGATCCCCTCAGCCGACAGGCAAGCGTATCGGGTGTCGGTTCCTTCTTCCAATTCGGATAGACTGCGCGGACTTCATAGATTCCGCCCCCGATCGCAACGCCGCTAAAAATGACGAACAACCACAGGAAGGTGGCGCCTATCTGTGGATGACTCGTGCTCGTCTTTCCTCTTGCATCGAGACGATCGTATCAACGCACGGCACGGAACCAGGGCACGATTCGGCGAACACCGATCAGCAATCGGCGAGCGGCGGTTATGGCTCGGCGTAATAGGATGGGAGTCCGTTGCGTGACCATTCTGGGCAGCCGATCACTTGGTCGTAAA
>JAFAUR010000053.1 GCA_019243205.1 Acidobacteriaceae bacterium
AGAGCGCAAGTGCCCGGCCGCACCAGCTGCTGTAAATCTCCATCTCCAACTGTCCGAACGTTTCCACTCGAGGGCTGATCTTGATATCTCTCAGCTGACGAACGAAGTAATGGCGTCCCCTGGGGCCGGCGGTCCATCCGAGGAAGACGTCGCTGAACGGTTGCATGATTCGGTAGCCATCGACGACGCGCTGTCCGTGGTTCGGCGATTTGCTCTCGCCGGCGTAGGGCTCCAGGACAGAGGTGCGGGCCTCTTTCATCTGAAGAAAAAGCGGATCGTCCTTTCCGGCCATGAACAAAGCCACCCAGCAGGAAGTGCCGACGCTGCCGATTCCGACGACCTTCACCGCGACATCGCGAAGTTCATAATGGTCCAATAGATGCCGGTACGCATGCGGCAGAGTGGCTCGATATCCGGCTAATGTATCCCGAACCGCCTCCTCAATCTGTCCCGGTGGAAAGCCCTCATCGTGGAAAATCGTCGGAAGTTGATCTCGAATCACGTGCAGGTTCCCTCTTGTTTCAGCGAGTTTCGGGAACATTTCCTCCGCCCGGCTTTTCGCACGCTCCTTTTCCAGCCGCCTGATCACTCGCTGCCGCAAATTAAGGTCCCGAATGCTCGCTAACAAATCCTCCGCCCATAGCGCTTGGAACCATAGCTCCAGGTGTTTCATTCGGCTGAACTCAGCCATTGACTCGCGATAACCCTGGACGCACTTCATCGCCATGTCTTTGGCCGTGGAGTCGCCCAATCCGTTATCCCGGCAACCAACGATGAAGCTCGTCGCCAGACGCTTCAGATCCCACTCCCATGGTCCTGGCAGCGTTTCATCTAGGTCGTTGATCGAGAAAATAATCCTTCGCTCTGGAGTTGCAAAACCGCCGAAGTTACACAGGTGAGCGTCTCCGCAGCACTGCACACGCACACCCGTTATCGGAGTGGACGCCAGGTCGAATGCCATTGTGAGCGCCGCCCCGCGGTAAAACGTAAAGGGTGACCGCAACATCCGTCCGTGCCGCATCGGGAGCAGGTCCGCCCGGCGGCCCTTCTCCGCTTCCAAAACCAACTTGATGGCATCCGGACGATGAGAGGCCGGTTTCCAATCCGCGTGTGCTGCCCGCGGACAAGCGTCGCGCAACGCCTTTCCCGCGGCATATCTTTCGTCATAACTCGCTCCCACACCGTAAGTTTTGGCGGGCATCTGGTGGATGACTGCGCGCTTCGATCTATGCCTCTTGTTCGTAGCTTTTCGCTGCATGGTGCTTGCTCCTGGGTCGGTTGAGAAAGACATAGAGCGGATGATCCAGCAAATTGCGCGTGTTAATTTATTTCTCTGCCGCGTCGGTCAAGGACGAGATTCGTCGAGAAGCGTGACCCTGCCCGAATCCAGAGAGTAGTCGGCCGCGATCACTTTTGCTCCGTCCTTTTGTAAGAGTTCTCTCAACGGTTCGGATTCCCGGATTTGACGCGCGCTCCGAATCGCGTTCGCTCTCACGCAGTTATGCACCTTGTCGCCTGGAAGATTCCGGGTCTGTTCAACGGAGGCCTGAATGGCGGCGACTATAGACTTAAGATGGCCTGGGTCGTTCGCGCCCGCGACGGCGGCTGAAACCGCACCGCACTTTTCATGTCCGGCGACCACGATGAGTTTGGTATGAAGGTGCTCAACCGCATATTCGATGCTTCCCAGAACAGCATCATCGACAATGTTGCCGGCCACACGTATGACAAACAGGTCACCCAAACCTTCATCGAATATCAGCTCGGGTGGGACCCGGGAATCAGAGCAACTCAGGATCACCGCGAACGGATGCTGTTCGTTTTCCAGTTCTCTACGGCGCGCCAACGTTTCATCTGGGTGCTGCTCCTTATCCCGCGAATACCGGTCATTTCCTTCCATGAGCTTGGTAAGAGCCTGGTCCGCGGATACGACATTTACTTGCTGTTGACCCGAAACTGCGGCACTCGCGAGTATGCTAAGCAGCCAAACGACACCATTCCTGCGCCATCTCACTAAGCTTTTGTTCGGGAGAGCGGCGCCCTCACGTCCAAGTCTTCGATCCATCGCCATGCCTTCGCTTTCCAACGATGTCCATCCTAGTCGTCCGCGTTCTTTTTTCGGCTAACTCGACGCTGTACTCAGTAAGTTGGGCGGGCATCCACTGAACTCAAATAGCTCGGGTATGAAGCTTACCTCTCACTGGTGGCTTTCGGATCTTAACCGCTGCACCCGTAAGCTCTTCCACTTCATCGTGCTCTCGGTGATGCTCGATCACAAAACCAGCTTCGCTCTATTTCTCATGTTCTCAATCGCTTACAAACCAGAATTCTTTTGAAGGTTCGTTTTTGCGCTTTTGCGTGCTACGCTCTGACAGGCTCGTGATCGGTTCGTGTAACCGTCCACGAGCCATTTTCATTCAGGAGAACTGTCCATCATGAGCCCACGAGCAATGCGCCGCGCGCAGGAGCGAAGAGCCGCGGACCAAGCCCGCAAAGCCGCCGCCATCTCGGAAGCGAAGCTTGCCGCCAATCGAGCTAATGGTCAATTGTCCACAGGTCCCGCTTCGCAGACAGGCAAAGCGGGTTCATCCTTGAACGCCTTGAAAACAGGTTTAACCGGACGTACTGTTCTCGTCCCATCCGACGACGCCGAAACATACAGCCGCCACATAGCTGCCTATCACACCGAATACAAACCCATCGGTCTAC
>JAFAUR010000090.1 GCA_019243205.1 Acidobacteriaceae bacterium
GAGTTTCGCAGTTATTGAAACAGCTGCCGGAAATGGCCGAGTGCTGCTTGCGTGCGGCGCTGATGAACGCGGCATTGCTTATGCTTTGGGACATATCGCGGCCCGGTTGCGTCAGCCATTGAAGCAAGCAACAGGGCCCGTCGTGAAGTCTCCGGCTAACCCGGTGCGAAGTGTCATGCGGCAATTTACAAGCGAGTTGCTCGACAAGCCTTGGTTCTACGACCGCGAGGGGTGGCAGCGGTATCTCGACTTGCTTGCCGCTAACCGCTGGAACCGCCTGGATCTGGCATTCGGGCTCGGCTACGATAGCTTGAACCGCGTCGACGATTCGTATTTCCTGTTCTTTTATCCGTTCGTTGTGTCAGTCGCGGGCTATAACGTTTATGCGACCAATCTGCCGGATGCCGAGCGGGACCGGAATCTGGAGACACTGCGGTTCATCAGCGAGCAAACGGTTTCGCGCGGTTTGGATTTTCAACTTGGCCTCTGGATGCACGGGTATCGCTGGCCCGCGGGTCGGGCCAGGAATCGAATCGAGGGGCTCACGCCGGAGAATCATGCCGCGTACTGCCGCGACGCCTTGACGCTTGTCCTCAGGGACTGCCCGGCGGTATCGTCGGTGGGATTGCGGATACACGGTGAGAGCGGAGTGGCGGAAGGCAGTTACGATTTCTGGGCCACCATCTTCGATGGAGTGAAGCGGTGCGGCCGCAAGGTTGAGATCGACCTCCACGCAAAGGGGCTCGATGACCACATGATTGCGAATGCTTTGGCGACGGGCATGCCCGTAAACGTGTCGCCGAAGTACTCGGCCGAACATTTCGCGATGCCATATCATCAGGCGTCCATTCGCGAAATAGAGATGCCCGTTCCGGGTCACGTAGGCTCGGGTCTGATGAGTTTGAGCGAAGGCTCACGTGTGTTCACGCGTTACGGGTACGCCGATCTGCTCAAAGAGGACCGCAAATATACCGTGCGATATCGGGTCTTCTCCGGAACGCAGCGCATCCTGCTGTCGAGTGACGCAAAATGGACCGCGGCGTATGCGGGGACGTTTCAATTCTGCGGAGCGACCGGCGTTGACTTGATGGAACCGTTGACATGCCGCGGGCGACGTGGTTCGGGGGTAGCCGGAACTCGCACAGGCTACGCCGAGGTGAGATTGGAACCGAAGTGGGATTGGCAGAAGTATGAGTCGTGGTATCGAGTCTGGGGCCGCTTACTGTATGATCCCGGCGAGGCTGCCGATATGGAGCGGTCCAGCCACTTGGAGGTCGCGCTTGCGAATGCGAGCCGCATCCTCCCGCTCGTGACGAATGCATATCTGCCTTCTGCCGCATGCGACGCGTACTGGCCGGAGATCTACTGGAACCAAGCGATAGCGGCTGAACCGGCAAAGAATCCGTATGGTGACACGTTTGCGCCGAAAGTTTTTCAAAACGCGAGCCCGTTAGATCCACAGTTGTTCTCGAGCATGAACGAGTTTGCACAGGAAGTTGTGGATGGCAAGACCGGCGGTAAGTACTCTCCGGTTGAAGTCGCGCAGTGGCTGGAGACGTTTGCGGCAGAAGCGGAGCGTCAGGTTGCTTTGGTGCCGCAGTCTGAGCCGGCGGCGTCGGAACGCGCAATCGTAGACATCAGGTTGCAGATTGGTCTGGGCCGGTTTTTCGCCGCGAAGTTCAAGGCGGGTGTTTTTTATGCCTTGTACGAAAAGACGAACGACCGTCTGGCGCTGAATGAGTGCCTAAGGAATTACCGGGCAGCGCGACAATTCTGGGGTGAAGTGGCCGATCTGGGCGGACGCGTGTACACGTCAGATCTGTCGGTGAGCGACCGTTTCGATGAGCGTGGACAATGGCGGGATCGTCTGCCCGACATGGACCTCGACATCGCAGCGTTAACTCAAAAACCGGGATCCGCGAGATCGAACAAAACGGTCGCGCCCGCGACCGAAGAGCTTCTGATGTCAAGTCCGCGGCCGCGATTCGAATGCCAGCATGAGGCTCCGGAGCGGTTTCGACGCGGCGATCCAGTTCGGCTGGCCATTCACGTCCATGGACCTGTGCAGGCCATAACAGCCACCCTGTATTACAGGCGAGTAAACCAAGCGGAACGGTTCCAGACCGCAGCGATGGCCTCGATCGGAAACAGTTTCCGCAGGCAGATTCCGGCGCGCTACACGGACTCACCCTATCCGCTGCAATATTATTTTGAACTGCGGACATCATCCAACAGCGCATCGCTATTTCCGGGACTGAGTACCGAGCTGACGAATCAGCCCTATTACGTAGTACGGCAGGCACACACGTAAGAGCTGGTCAGGCGCACGGTACGGGAGGCGTCCAGAACGGTTCCGCTGCGGGAACGAACTGAACGGGAACTTCCGTGATGAAGGATCGAAGCCACTCGGCACAGAATTTCATGCCCGCCTGTTCGGAAGCGATGTGTCCAATGAGAATGAGCGCTTTTGCATCGCCTTTGCTGATGGAATCCTGGACATACTCAACCAGCTCCCATTCGCGCGTTTCGCCGCCGAGAAACAGGTTTAGACCTGGTTCGCGAAACTGATCAATTCCCGGCATACGGCTGATATAGCCCCAACTCGCGAAGGCCTTTTTGACCGGCAGTTTCGGGTCGCCGA
>JAFAUR010000205.1 GCA_019243205.1 Acidobacteriaceae bacterium
CGGGGTCTCGCCCGAAGTCTCGGCCGCACCCGTCTGATACGTGCCGCTGTTAGACAGTCGTAGCTTCCGGTGTATCCACGTACGGCGCGAGCAATTCCGTGGGAAATGGAACGATTGTGACTCTCATTAAGAGAAGCACCTTCAGCAAGCAGGAATACGTGGTCGCTGCGCCGGGTATGTGGTTCATCCACATGATGAAGACGGTGAGAAAACCGTTCAGGTACGAAGGTATTGCGGTCTTGCGTCGCAAGCGCCTCGACGAGCGTGGTTATGTTCAGGATCAGGAGGTGATTGCTATTCTGAACAGGCCGTAACTGAACGCCTCTACGCGCGCCCCGTTTTCTTTTCCTTGTCCGATGCGACACGGGCGGTAGTGATACTCCTGACGTTGTTAGTGTTCTGGCCGCCTCGCTTGCGGACCTAACCCAAGTTCATCCCGTCGGCCATGACTCCCTGGAGTCTCGGCTCGATAAGCTGTTGAAAATGTCGCGTTAGTCTCAGCGCTCAGATGTTCTGCCACCCACCACCGAGAGCCCGATACAGTTCCACTAGCGAAAGCAGTTCGTTTTTCCGCAACTGAGCAAGAGCGATTTCGCCCGAAAATGCGGATCGCTCCGCATCAAGAACCTGCAGGTACGAGTCGAGCCCTCCACGATAGCGAAGACCAGCTAAACGTGCCGTATCGAGAAGCGCCGTAACTCTCAACTCCTGCTGTTCGCGCTGATTGCGATTTTCATGGACGTCTGTAAGCGCATTTGAAACCTCTGCGAGCGCCATTTGGATGACCTTCCGGTAATTCGCAACCATCTCCTGTTTTTGAGCTTCGGTCAATCGCAAATTGTTCCGCAGTTGCCCGGCATTGAAAATCGGCAATACCGTCCCGAGTGAGATATCCTGCTGTCGCGCATTTCCTGTGAACAGGTTTGTCAGCTGCCGGCTTTGTAAACCGAGCAAACCGGTCAGACTGATCTGCGGAAAGAACAAAGCTTTGGCCGCGCCTATTTGAGCGTTTGCCGCAATCAAGGTCTGCTCTGCTTCCACAATGTCGGGTCGGCGCTCGAGAAGAGCCGAGGGAATACCTGCAGGTATTTGAGGGGGAACCGCAAGATCAAGCAACGGCTTGCCTCGAGGAATGCTGGTGGGATTCTGCCCCAGAAGAATGCTCAACGTGTTTTCGGTTTCGATAATCGCTCGCTTCGTGGCAGGAATTTGCGAGGTTGCGGTGTACAGGAACCCTTCGGCTTGTCGGATGTCCAGGCCTGTCGCAATGCCGCGTTCTTTCCGGAGCCGCGTGATCTTCAATCCCCGTTGAGCGGTATCTTCATTTTTGATGGCGATTTCCAGCTCCAGATCCAGTTCACGCAGTGTCAGGTACGTCGCCATCACGTTCGCGACGAGACTCGCTACCACTGCATGCCGCGCATCGGCTTGGGCCAAGTATTCGGCACGGGCGGCCTGATCCAAGCGCCTTAGCCGGCCCCACAGATCTACTTCCCACGCCAGATCTAAGCCTGCCTGCGTGTAACTCGCCGTAAAATTTGTAGAAGCCGGGACAATGCCGTCCAAAGCTCCAATGGTCGATGTTCTAGCTGCTGAAAATGAGGCCGATGCGTCAAGGTGGGGCGCCAACTGAGAACGAGCGATTCCGTACTGAGAACGAGCTTCCAAAACCCGTTCCGCTGCGGCCTGCAAATCAAAGCTCTGGTGAATGGCGGTTTGGACAAGATTTGTGATCGTTTGGTCGTGAAACAGGTCCGCCCACGCAACATCAGCCAGCGACTTCTGATCAGCCGGCACCGCGACCTGGCCTGACGAGCGGTATTGCGTCGGTACCTGCACGTCTGGGCGCTTGTAATTCGGGCCGAGCGTACAGCTCGCAAGGAGAAGACAGAAGCAAACACAACCGGTTGCAGCAATCCTGAGCCGCATCAATGACTCCCTCCTGTCCGGCCAATCGGCTCCGCGATGATCGGCCCTTGCTTCGTTGCGGGGCTTGCCGCAACCCAACGATTCACCAAAACGTAGAGAACCGGCACGACAAACACGGCAAGCAGCGTTGCCGCGAGCATGCCGCTGAACACCGTTGTCCCCAGACCGCGCCGGGCCGCAGCGCCGGCGCCGGTTGCAATCACCAAAGGCAAAACGCCCAGGATGAATGCGAACGAGGTCATCAGAATCGGTCGCAGGCGCAATTGAGCCGCCTCGATCGCGGCATCCTGGATCGGTTTTCCTTCCTCATGCCGAAGCTTTGCCATCTCAACAATCAGAATCGCGTTCTTTGCCGCTAATCCAATCAGGGTGACGATGCCAATCTGCGTGTAGATGTCGTAATCGTAACTGCGCAGAAAGATTCCAAAGAGCGCGCCGAAGATGCCGAGCGGAACTGCCAAGATGACCGAAAACGGCAGCGTCCAGCTTCCGTATAATGCCGCGAGGAAGAGGAAGACCAATACTGCGGCCAGCCCGAACGTGTATCCTTCCTTGCCCTCGGACAATTTCTGCTCATAAAGGGTGCCTGTCCACTCGTATCCGAACCCCGGCGGCAACTGCTTCGCGAGTTGCTCCATCACCTCCGCAGCCTGACCCGAACTGTACCCCGGCGCGGCGCTGCCCATGATCTTCACCGCGCGATATCGGTTGTACCGATAGATGACATCCGGCCCGACCGTGCGCGTCACAGTCACGAGCGTCCCGAGCGGCACCATATCGCCGCTGCTGGTTCGAACAAAGAAACGCCCAATGTCGGCCGGATCCGCACGGAATTGGGGCTCCGCTTCCAGATACACGCGCCAGGTTCGTCCGAAACGGTTGAAGTCGTTGACATAAAGACCGCCCAGGAAGGTTTGCAGCGTTTGATACAGCTCCGGAACCGGGATACCCATCATCGCAGCCCGATCGCGGTTGACTTCAACTTTGTACTGCGGAACCGAATCCCGGAAAGTGCTGAATACGTTGCGCAGTTCAGGGCGATGGTTCGCGGCCCCAACCAGATTATCGGTAGCTTCCGCCAGTGCCTGAAAATCATGGCCGGCGCGGTCTTCCAGCATAAATTCGAAACCGCCCGAGGTGCCCAATCCCAGAATCGGCGGCACGCTGAAGGCAAATGTAAATCCATCTTTGATTCCGAAATACCGTTGCTGCACCGATGCCAGGATGCTCTCCAATTGCACGTTCTTGCCGGTGCGTTCCTCCCAGGGATCGAGCGTTGCAAACACCGTGGTGACATTGGAATTGGTGGTTGAGGTGGGCGTATCGAGCCCGCCGATGACCGAGGAATCGTGTATGCCGGGCGTGGTCATCAAAACCTGCTGCACCTGCGTGCTCGTCGCCAGGTTGCGTTCGACCGAGGCTCCATCCGGCAGGCGAACGGCGGAGATGAACACACCCTGATCCTCAGCGGGCAGAAAGCCCGCGGGCAGCTTCTTAAAAAGCAAGCCGGTGAACAGATAAACCGCCACAAGCGCCACAGCGGCAAGGGCGCCCTTGCGGATCAATCCGCGTACGCCGAACATATACCTATCTCTGGTCCAGTCAAAACCGCTGTTGAATCTGCCGAAAAGCCAGCCCAGCGCGCCTTTCGGTTCCGACCTGGGTTTTAAGAAGAATGCGCTCAAGGCGGGGCTCAGTGAAAGCGCGCTAAATGCCGATAGGAGAACCGAGACGGCTATGGTCAGGGCGAACTGCTTATAGATTTGGCCGCTGATGCCGCCCAGGAATGCAACCGGCACAAACACCGCCGAAAGTATGCAGGCGATCGCCACTACCGGGCCCGATACTTCGTCCATTGCGTGGATGGTCGCTTCACGCGGGCTCATGCCGCGGTCGATGTTATATTGCACGGCCTCCACCACCACGATGGCGTCATCAACCACGATACCGATCGCCAGCACCAGTCCGAAAAGGCTGGTGGTGTTGATCGAGAAGCCAAGCAGCGGAAAAAGCGCGAATGTTCCAATGACCGACACCGGTACGGTCAGCAGTGGAATTAGGGTGGCCCGCCAATTTTGCAGAAAGATGAAGACGACCAGAATCACCAGTGCGATCGCCTCGAACAACGTATGCAGCACCTCGGATATAGAGGTCGTGACAAAGCGGGTGGAATCGTATGGAACGGCGTAGTCGAGCCCAGCGGGAAAATCCTTCTTCGCCTGCTCCATGAAGTCCACAATTTCGCGCTCGGTCTGAAGCGCGTTAGCTCCTGGCGCAAGATTCACGATGATGAACGCGGACTCACGCCCGTTCCAATAGGTAAAGCTTGAATAATCTTGCGACCCCAACTGCACCTGGCCGACATCGCCGACGCGCAGCAGCGAACTGTCGGGGGCTGCGCGCACAACAATATCTCGAAATTCCTCTGCTGTTGCCAACCGCCCTGAAGCGTTCACCGGGTATTGGAAATCAACCCTGCGCGGCATGGGCGGTTGCCCGATAGCGCCGGCCGGATTCTGCCTGTTCTGCGCCTGAATGGCATTGTTGATATCTGTAGCCGTGAGCCCCAGCGTTGCCATTTTGTCCGGGTTAACCCAAATACGCATGGCATAGCTTTCCTGTCCGGCCAGCGTCGAGCTGCCCACGCCAGGCAGCCCGCCAATCCTATCGACCAGATTGATGGCAGCGTAGTTGTTCAGGAATAGCGAGTTGTATCTGTTCTCTTTCGATGTGAGCGCGACAAATAAAAGGAATGCAGAGGAAACCTTTTTCGTTGTCACGCCCATTCTTTGGACTTCCGGCGGGAGCAGCGGAAGCGCCGTACTCACCTTGTTCTGCACTTTCACCGCAGCCGCGTCAGGGTCGGTTCCCAGTTCGAAGGTGAGATCTATGCTCAGAACACCATTGTTTGAGGCCCGCGCGAAGTAGTACATCATGCCGTCGAGCCCGGTCAACTGTTGCTCGATCGGCACCGAAACCGATCGCTCCAAATCGACGGCATTCGCGCCTTGGTAAACGGCGGTGACCTGAACGACTGGCGGGACCACCTCGGGATAGGCGGCGATTGGTAAATTCGGAATGATTACCGATCCGAGAAGAATGATGACGAGTGCGACCACTACCGCGAGGATCGGCTTGTTGATAAAGAATCGCGCCACAAATCACCTGTTCTGACTGGCCGTGTTCCCGGGAGCCTTATACGGACTCGTCTGAACCGGGGCGCCTGGACGAATCTTCTGAACGCCCTCCACAATCACCACATCCCCCGGTTTTAACCCGTCCGTCACAATCCAGCCATCGCCGATGCGATCCCCGGTCGTAATGTTCCGGATTTGAGCTTTGTTATCGGCTCCGACGGTGAACACCGATTGCATGTTCTGCGTTTCCACCACGGCGCGCTGCGGTATCACTATGACACTTCTCGCATGCTGTTTCAGCACCCGCACGACTCCAAACTGCCCGGGCAGAAGCACGCGCTCAGGGTTGGGAAATGTGCAATCGATCTCGAGTGACCCGGTCTTGAGATCAAGCTGATTGACGTTATTCCGGATTTGCCCTGTGTGCGGAAAATCGGTTCCGTCGGCCAGTTTCAACGTCACAGGTACAACGGTGTTCTTTTGGCGTTCCTGCGAGTGCATGTAATTCAGATATTCCGTATCGCTGATTTTGAAGCGGAACCAAATCGGGTCAAGCGGCGCGACAGTCGTCAGTGGCGTCGGCGAACTTCTCGAAACGAGTCCGCCCACCTGCACCAGACTTTCGCCGATTCGTCCGGAAACCGGACTCGCAATAGTGGTATAGCCGAGATCCAGCTCAGCCGTTTTCAGCACGGCTTGATTGGCATCCACTTGCGCTTTCGCGAACTCAATATCCGTTTTCGCGCGCAGCCGTGTTTGATCGACATTGGCAGTCAGCGCCGCCACATTGGCTTTGTTCGATTCCAGGGCGGCAAGAGCGTTGTCGAGATCTTGTTGCGAGGCCGCATCCTGGCTGACAAGCGGTTTCAGCCGATCCACATCGTGTTGCGCTTTGTCGAGGTTGGCTTTCGCTTGCGCCAGGTTTGCCTCGGTCTGCACCAGCGCAACTTGGTTCTTTGCGAACTCCAGATTCGCGATGCTTTGGCCCAATTCCGCCTTCGCCTTCTCGACTTGGGCAATGAACGGGCGTTGGTCGAGAACATAGAGAACTTGTCCCGCCCGGACATCGGTGCCGGCCCCGAACATTCGCTTCTCAAGGTATCCGTCAACCCGCGCGCGCACCTCCACTGTGTCGCGCCCGAACGTTTGCCCGGCGTATTCTCCATAAATCGGAACATCGTGAGGCTGGAGTTCGACAACTGACACGGGAACAGGCGGCATGGCCATGCCTTGCGCCTGCGAACCGGACTGACACGATTCTGTAATTACAGTTGCGAACGCAACTGCGGCAACTCCCGTAAATTGAACAAGTCGGGTGATGATCATGGGTACTACTCTGGGCGTCGTAAATAGAAGAGGCGATGTGACATCTGTCGCAAATCAGCTGAGCTGATCTGGGTTCGTTCGACAATTCCTTCGGGCAAGGCGAGGGACGGCTTCCCTGCCTTCCACTCAACATTCATTGATGGTCGTGTCGTGGATTGTACCGCAACGGGGCGAAGTCTGGAATCCCGTCCGTACTTGGCATTTCGAAAAAATGTTTGGATCCCGATTGCGGGCTAAGAACGGCAAAACCGTCCGCAACCACCGAGCTTATGTTTCGGATGAATGCAAAGCTCCTGGGCATTTTACGGCCGGGCAACCTTGTCTTAAAGCCTTGTCCCAGTGTTGAGAAAGTGCGAACAATACCGCCGCATTTTCGAATCACTACGCCACTTATACAGTTAATTCTGATTGCACCGGAACGGCCTTCCTTACAAATCAAAACACAATCACCACGGGCATCGTGAATTCCGTCAGCTTAGTCTTTGCCTTACTCACTCTTATGACGCTTCCGCGCGAACGCGCTTCAGATGTTTCGACCGGCTGCATAGCCCCAATTGTCACCGAAGGAGTCGCATTTTGCACTTCTTCAGCCAGCATACGTGTAGGGTCGGCCTGCGCCCACGAAACGCTATTGACGACTCGCCGGAACGAAGATATATTGGCTTCCGACCACAAAAGGCGAAAGCAGCGCAATGGCAAGTGACAAACAGCAGGAGTTCGATTACATCGTTGTAGGAAGCGGCATCGGCGGCTGCGTTGTTGCAAATCGGTTATCTGCAAATCCGGACACGAAGGTGTTGTTGCTCGAAGCCGGACCGCGAGACGATGACGCCGACATTCATAATGTGGAACTGACGTCGCTGTTCGCCGTGTGGCAAAAGCCTCAATTCGATTGGGGTTTGAGCACGGTTGAAGAACCGGGGCTCGACGGGCGTCGCATGCCAATAATACAGGGCAAAGTGGCTGGAGGAGGCAGTTCCGTACACGGCCGGATTTTCATTCGCGGTCACCGGCGCGATTTTGACCATTGGAATTACATGGGCAATGCAAACTGGTCCTTCAATGATCTCCTGCCCTACTTCAAGAAGTCCGAGGATTACCTAGGCCCTGCATCGGAGTTTCGAGGCACCGGGGGACCTCTGCCGGTCATGGACTTGCCCGCTGATCGGCAAAGTGCTGCATCCCAAGCCTTCGTCGCGGGGGTGAGTGATCTCGGGTTTCAAAGTAATTGGGACTTCAACGGGCCAAAGCAGGAAGGTGGCGCCGGTTTCATCCAATCCAGCACAACGCGCGATTTCAAACGCGCAAGCGCGTTCACCGCTTACATCGACCCTGTGCAAAAGCAACGGCCAAATCTGACCGTGCAATACGACAGCGCCGCCACGTGCCTGATGCTTGATGGCAAGCGCGCCCGCGGAGTTGAGTACCGTCAGAATGGCTCGGTTCGGCGCGCGCGCGCAACGCGGGAGCTGATTGTGAGCATGGGACCTCTGAACACCCCGAAGTTGCTCTTGCTCTCCGGCATCGGCCCGGCAGATCAGCTACGCAACTTTGGGATTCCCGTCGTGGTTGATCTTCGCGGTGTAGGTGAGAACCTGCAGGATCACCTGAATGTCCGCATGTGCTGGGCATCGAAGATCGAACAGAAGATCCCAATGATCATCTGCGAGAGTTCTTTGTTCACCTTCACGCGAAACGGTGTTCCTAATGCATCGCCCGATTTACAGCTTTTTTTTGGCGGGTTCGCCTTCCCAGGTCTGGGTACCGAATTCAACCGCGGATTTGCGCTCGTTCCGGTTGTGTGCCGGCCGCAAAGCGTGGGACGCGTATGGCTCCGGTCTACGAATCCGATAGAGCCTCTGAATATTCAGACCAACTACCTGACTTGCGAATACGACATGTCCGTTCTGCTTGCCGGCATCAAGCTGGGCCGCGAGATCGTTCAGAGCTCGGCCTTTAAGGACATGCTCGGCAGGGAGCTTTTGCCAGGTCCGGAGATCGGGACCGACGAAAAGGAGCTGCGGAAATATATCAAAGACACCTGCATTACCGACTGGCATCCCTCCGGCACGTGCAAGATGGGCCTGGATTCGATAGCCGTTGTAGATCCCCAGCTACGGGTCTATGGGATAGAGGGGCTTCGCATTGTCGATGCTTCTATCATGCCCTCGGTGGTGAGCGGCAATCTTCAAGCTACGGTATACGCAATCGGGGAAAAGGGTGCCGACCTGATTCTCCAGAGTCGATCCTGAGAACTGATGTTTTGATCAGGGCTGTTCTGATTGGAAACGCAATGGATGCCGCTTACCGCGGCGTCAAAACCGTCTCTATTCCGGCACCAAGGATCTCTGCGGAATCGCTTTCAGTTTTGGTCTGCCGCTACCTTCCTTTGCCAGTATCGGCGCGAAGAGTACTGACCGAACGACGAACAAAACAACCCACGATCCAGACAGATGGATAGAGCCTTTCGCGTCTCGAACAAACACATGCTCGTATATGGCAGCGCGGGAAGATCTTAGTACGGAGCAACCCGGCCGTGAAGTACGAAGCCGAATCACGGATAAGAATTGCACGGATGAAATCGCGATGACCTCACCAATAGGATCCTGTGCTCCGAAGGTCAATTCGACGAAGTTTCCATGAGATATGAGCAGATTTGTAAGGAACTCAACCGGTTCGTGACGCAACCCGTATACGACGCCTTCAAGAGTTATGACTGAGCGACCGCGAATCGTGCCATTGCTCCTCATGTCCTTGTTAACTTTGGCGAAGCTAGTACTGGCGAGCCGTTGATGTGAGGCTATTGTGAACTAGAGGAGGGGGGCATGCGGATTGGCATCATCGGTGCCGGGCATATCGGCAGCAACTGTGCGCGGCGCTTTGTGGTAAGTGGCAAGAACGAGGTAATGCTCAGTTTTTCACGGCATCAGGGCAAGCTGGAGGCGCAAGCACGAGAAATAGATGAAAAGTCATCGGCAGGAACGCCGCAAGAAGCCGTTCAGTTCGGCGAAGTTGTGGTGCTTTCAGTGCCGTGGGACACGATTCCCGAAGCGTTGCAACAAGCCGGTTCTCTCGCTGGAAAGATCATCATCGACACGACCAACCAGTTCGGCTCCGTTGCGCTGCCCCCGAGAGGCCAGACGGCCGCTGAGTTCAATGCCGCGCGCATGCCGGGTGCGCGATATACCAAGTCGTTCAACACTCTGACCTCGCGATTTCAAGCCCAAACGGCCGATCGTCCAAAAGATCAGAAAGTTGTGCAATGGATTTGTGGCGATGACGGGGAAGCCAAACGGATCGTCGCCGGATTAATTGAAGATGCCGGCTACGTGCCGGTTGACCTCGGGGGCACTAAGAACTGTCAAGTGATGGAAGCGCCGCGCCGGAAGGGCGCGGTTTACGGCGAGGAGTACCGGGCGGCAGACGCATTCGCGGTTGTTGAAGCCGTGCGCCATGGACGCGCGATACCGCCCACGCCTGTTTACGAATGATCTGGCATGCGCCGGATTGTCACACACGCGCCGTTTCTTCCGTCTTTTGAAATGCTGCGGCGTTCGCTTCTGCCCATTGCCGGAACGACCGGGGTTCGCGTCCCAGCAGCTTTCTCAGCTCTTGTGTGGGTTCAATGCGGCCGATGTTCCTGAGGGTCTGAAAGAGACCAATCAAAGCATCCACATATTTTGGCGGCATTCCCGTGCCTACATGGAATGCGTGCCGCACTATCCGGCACGTTGACATATTTGAGCGGGCGGCCAAGCACACTCCCAAGTATGTTCACTTGCTGCTCCGTTGTAAGCGATTCGGGTCCGCTCAATTCGTAGATTTTTCCAGCATGTCCCGGCTCGCTGAGTGTAAGCGCAGCTACGGCGGCGATGTCTTCCGGATCGATCACCGGGTTTGATGCGTCTCCCAACGCCCCGTAGACCGTGTCGTGACTCTTGATTGTGTCAGCCCACCACAGCGCGTTGCTGTCGAACGAAGTTAGACGCAAGAATACATGCGGTACACCAGAGGTCTCAATGCGCTCTTCCACACTCCAATGCCAGCGTGGGAAATCGGTGGGTTTCTATTGCGCGCCGGCGACCGACTGTTTCACCAGCAACTCGAGACTCGCCGCTTTTGCGACTTCTACCGCGTTGGTTTCATGTTCTTGAATATCCGGCCCGTTTGACACCAGATACATGCGAGAGACGCCGCTCACCGCCTTTCGCAACGAAACCGTGTCACTAAAATCGCCCTCCACTACTTCTACCCGTGAGTCGAAAAGGAAATGGCCGCCGGTTGGCACAACGGCTGGGACTGACTGTCCGCGAGAAAGTAGCTCGCGAACAACGTGCGAACCCACATTTCCCGTACTTCCCGTTACAAGAATCTTGGCCATATGCTGTGTATGCCTTGTTAATTAACAAGTCCGTCTAAATTGCGATACACCTTGCCGAGACCACGAAACCCAGCGATCGTAGCACATAGTCGGCGTATCCAACTGCCTAGACATCACAGGTCCGGCGGTAATGACGCCCGTAGATCACCCAGCAGAAAGGTCTTGACTATATGTTCTTTCCAACGTACGCTTGCTGGTGATCCAAAACTGAAATCACCAGGTAGACTTCCCATGAGAAAACGAGCTATACCGCTTTTGGCAGTAGGAGTGATGGTTTGGGCCGCTTCCGCTAAGGTGGAAGCTCGTGACTCCAACGGTGACCACGACGGAGAATCGAATCGAGTTGTGGTCGGGAGTGTTGAAAATTTCGCTACTCTCCCGGAAATCATCAATTCCACGACGGGACTGCCCGAAGGTCATCCGGAGGGCTTGTGTGCAGACTCGGCAGGCAATGTATATGCTGACTCATTCGAGCAGCCTATCGGAGGGCCTGGCGGGACATATGTACAAAACTACATCTATAAGTTTGGACCGAACGGACACCTCATCAGTGCAACTCCCACGGCAAACGGCGTGGTCCCCCTAGGCTGCATTGTCTCCGGGAATAAGTTCTACATGAATGATGTGTACAACGGAGATGAGTATCAATACACTCTTCCGCTCACAGCGAGCAGTACGCCGACGAAAGTGTTCCACGTCTGCGGAGGGTTTACGGGAATGCCGGGTGCGCCGTGTGGCTTGAACGCCAATGCCGTGGGTCCCGATGGTCGCGTTTACATTACGGACAACGGCTCGGGTTTATTTGGCATTTTCGTGGGTAATATTTACGTGCTTGATCCGCGTACCGCGACAGGTAATGCGACCGTGTTTCTGTCCCCTTCGATGAGCGCACTTTACGCGACGGCCTTGAATATTATCCAAATTCCGGCATCGCAAGGTGGTCCAAGTTTCGTTCCCAACGGCAGCGTCCTCCCCTATAGTGCTAACGGGATTACCTTTTCTAACGATGGTTCCGCTCTGTACTTCGCAAACATGAGCACCAATGTCATTTGGAAGCAGCCAGTGACAAGCTGCAATTCAGCGGGCGGATGCCAGCCCGAAGGCGACATCGAGCAGTTTAGTCATGATCCCCTTAATTTCATCCAAGGTCCGGATAACATCAGTTTCGATAACAACGGGAACTTGTGGGTAGCTTCTGGCCAACAGCAGCACGTAGTTGCGCTCGACAGGCATGGGGACGTCGTGGGCGTTTTCGGTGCCTTTCACGGGATCGATAGCAATGGCGCTCCCATCGGCTTGTTGCAGCCTTCCGGGGTAATCTTCGCGAATGGAAATATCTACATCGGAAATGAAAGCAACGACGGCGGCAATGGCGGGCCCAGCAACGCACTGCTTCCCAACACGTTCTATGTGGACTGGACGGCTCTGAAAAAGTTCACAATCTCGCGTGTCAAGGCCGATCTCTTGCAGACGAACCGACGGCGACACTCTGATGAGGACGCTGACCCCGGCTGGTAGGCGTTTCTCGTGTACAGTGGTGCTCGGCGGGACATAGGAGAAGGGATCCCTATTGTCCTTTGGCGTGTGGATCCAAGCCAACGTAGTCTCGTGGACAGGCAAAGTAAACCACGCAGGAGCGTAGCAGCAGCCATTAGCGTACGGATCGCTCACGCCGACGCGTTTATGATCGTAGCGATTCCGCTGCTGGTCACACTGTTGGTGGGTGTGGCTTCGCGATCGCCCT
>JAFAUR010000450.1 GCA_019243205.1 Acidobacteriaceae bacterium
TCCGCGATCGACATCTCGCTCTGGGATTTGAAGGCGCGCCTGCTGGGGCAGCCTCTGGCACGTGTTCTGGGACAGGCGCGCACGTCAGTGGCTGCGTACGGCAGCGGCGGTTTCACCTCGTACACGGAGAAACAGCTGGTTGATCAACTGACCGGTTGGGCATCCGAGGGCTTGCGCTATGTGAAGATGAAAATTGGACGCGATCCATCGCAAGACGTAGCTCGCGTGGCGGCCGTGTCCAAGGCCTTGAACGGGCGCGCCGAACTCTATGTCGACGCCAACGGCGCTTATTCCCGTAAGCAGGCACTCGAAAAAGCCCGGCAATTCGGGGATCTGGGTGTTACCTGGTTTGAGGAACCTGTCACCTCAGATGATCAGATCGGCCTGCACATGATGGTGGAGCACGCGCCTCCATCCATGAACATCGCGGCAGGCGAGTATTGCTACGTTTTGGACGATGCTCGCATCCTGATTGAAACGGGTTCGGTGGATGTTCTTCAAGCCGATGTCACCCGCTGCGGCGGTATTACGAATTTTGTGAAAATCGGTCATGCGGCCGAGATCCAGCATCTGCCGCTCTCGGCTCATACGTCGCCGACGATTCATGCAACGCTCTGTTGCAGCGCGGTCTCGGCCATGAACGTCGAGTATTTCTTCGACCATTACCGTATCGAAGGCATGATGCTCGATGGAGCAATCAGGCCGGTGAATGGAGATCTGTCTCCCGATCTGTCACGCAATGGCCTCGGACTCGAATTGAAACGGGGCGATGCCGAAAAGTTCAAAGTCTTCGAAGCGAAGATTTAGTTCGCGTTACATGTGAATTCCGCGCCAGTTGAGTGCATGGCGCAGAATACAAACAGAGCGCGTACGATCAAATTACGAAGCGGGCTTGCCGATCTCCCAATGGTGTCCAAACGGATCGACTACTCTTCCCATGCGCCAGCCATGTTGGTGTCCGATCGGCTAAGCGACAGCAGCTCCGGCAGCAACTGCCCTCAGCACCATCCTTACGGTTCCACCGCCAAGGGTCTCGGGGCTAACGTTTCCATGGTCGGGAAACTCATCGGCGACCCAAAACGCTGGACAACTTACGGGCGGCCGTTATGCGTCCGCGATCCCGCCAACAAGCTATCAATCAGGGAGCACCTTCCCGCAGGCGTGACCGCGAATCCAATGAGCGCCTCGGGGCGTCGGTCAGGATGCGCTCTTATACAAAACGTACACTTTCACCGTGTCGCGTTTTACGCCATCCACCTTCATCGCTTCAACTGTTTGCGACTCGTTGATGCTGTTAAGGAACGCCTGGACGTCCTCGGTCTCCATGGATTGCGCGACCTCGTTCCCCGATACCGTGAACTGCACCGGTCCAAGCAGCCCGTAGGTTTTGAAGAGGTCACCGTGCGTGCGGAAACTCGTCTCCCACTTCGCCCCGTCCTGCACCTGCGCCGTCATTAATACCTTTGCCACGCTTGCCACTCCTTTCGTCGAAATAGCGTCGATGCTATCACGGCGGTACCGTGCAAATCGCCCCCGGCACTCGCTCTACGCTTTTAGCCCGGAGTAAACACCTTTGCAGGGGCGGCAAACAGGCAAGGGCGAGTCGCATCGTGTGCAGTGCGGACGGGAAGACGATCACAGGTACCGGATCGGGGATCGACATGCATGGCAAGCCCTATCACGAAACGAACGTGGTGACCAAGCAATAACGGGTCGGTATGGCTTGCACATGATTAGGAAATCAGGCTGGCAGAGCAGTGCGCTGGGCCTGAACCTTGTTGGTCGACAACCCGGCAATTAGAACCGCGTCAGGCGCTCGTCGCCGTACTGCACTGGGGCTTGGGTAGGGAAGGTTGAGTTTCATATCGCGAAACTCGCTGCGGTGGTCCAGTTGCGAAGAGCCCGAAACTCGTAGCTGTTTTCGATCCCAGATAGTGTCTTGCTGTGGTCGCCTATATACTGAGGCTTCTCACTTGGAGGACCAAACTTGAAGCTGACTCATGTTGCCCTGCTGAGTGCGATCGCCTGCGTCTCTTCTCTGTTTGCGCAAGGTCTCGATTGCAGTTTGCAGGAGTACAAACCGGTTGCCGGCATAAAAGCCGAATCGCAGCACGGCGCTCTTGCCCTAACCTGGCAGGGCGAGCATGGCGATCAACTGCGGGCAGTCTTTTCCTCGCAGGACGGTCAACCTCTTGTGCAGAAGCTGGCGGTGAGAAGGCAGAACGGCCAATGGATTCTACTCGGACATAATCTAAAGCCGGAGTATCAGGTCACCACCGGGCGCCGCAGATTGTCGGAGCAGCAAATGGCGCCGCTTCGAAACTTGGGCATTCAGCTTACGCCGGAAGTGATTGCGCGAGAGCAGTGGAACGCTTTTTGGGATGCCCCGTTGAACATACCTGGAAATCCGGGCACGAGCATCGATTTGCCACGACGTCCGGAGGAAATCCGCCGCGATTGGGCCACTTTCCATGCCGGTGCTTGCAGCGTCAAAACCGACGGCAGCCGCGTGGAAATCACCATTCCGGGTGTGGAGCTTGGGATCTTCTCCGGCGAACTCCGGTATACGGTTTATCGCGGGAGTAATCTGCTGCGTCAAGAAGTGATCGCAAAAACCGAGCAGCCCAATGTCGCGTTCAAATACGTCGCAGGCTTGAACGGGTTTGAGATCGGGCCCAAGACGCGTATCGCGTGGCGCGATGTCGCGCGCAATTGGCAGGAGTATGAATTTGGCGGCGCGGTCAATCGCGATCCCGTTCCGCTTGTCGCCCGGAATCGGCTCGGATTAGTGGAGGGCACAGGCGGGTCGCTCGGGTTCCTCACGCCGCCGCACAAGTTTTTCTTCGCGCGCGAGATCGAGACGAACCTCGGTTTCGTTTACTACCGCAAGGACAATGAACACGCTTTCGCGGTGGGCATCAGGCAAGCGGATCACGAGCAGCCTTACAGGCCATACGGGGTCTCGGATGCGGAATGGAATCGGAGAGCCGACGAAGCGCGCCACGACATTAACAATTTCGCTCTCTACAACGCGCCGCCAGGCACCATGCAACACATGCCGGTTTATTTCTATCTGAGTCCCGACAATGGCGAGACCACACAGCGCAACATCATTGCTTATACCCACGATGACCATTACAAAGAGATGCCGGGCTACAAGGTTCTGGTGAGCCATTTCCATATGCACTTCAACGAGCAGCTGACAGATGCCGGCACGATCGATCAGCAGCCCTCCTGGTATTCGGTATTTCGCGGGCTCGGGATTAATGCCGTGATCCTGGCTGACTTCCATTCGGATTCGCACCCGAACGATCCCGGGCCAATCCGCTTCAAAGAACAGAAGGTCTACTTCGAAGGTTGTGAGCGCTTTTCAGATAAAGACTTCCTGCTTCTTCCGGGCGAAGAACCCGACGCGAATCTCGGCGGGCATTACATGTTCGTCTTCCCTCATCCGCTTTATTGGTCGCATGTTCAGGAAAAGGGACAAACGTTCAGGCAGAGTGATCCTGCCTATGGACGGGTTTATCATTCCGGGTCGGCGAAGGACGAACTGGCTCTATTGAATGATGAGGACGGTTACATGTGGCAGACTCACCCGCGCGCCAAGGGTTCGGCCGGCTATCCGGATGCGGTAAGAAATTCCGATCACTTCAATAGCGAGCGCTTTGTCGGGGGATCGTATCAATCGCTTCCGGTGGACCAATCCGAAAAGCGGCTTTGTGAAGGACGCTGCATGGCTCTGCTGGACGACATGAATAACTGGGCAGGCGCGAAGTACATGATCGCGGAAGGCGATACTTACATGAAATATCCGGACGACGAAACGTATCCGGAGCTGCTGGTGAACTATGTAAAGCTCGATCGCGTTCCCCGCTTTACCGAGAATTGGAGTCCTCTGCTGAAGGCTCTCCGCGGCGGCAACTTCTTTGTAACCAGCGGCGAGGTTCTGATTCCGAGTTGGAGCATTAACGGCGCCGGATCGAAGCGAACATATACAGCTAACGTGGAATGGACGTTTCCGCTCGAGTTTGCTGAACTCGTCTGGGGCGATGGTAAAACGACTGGGCGTCAGATCATTTCGGCAACAAAGTACGCGCCATTTGGTTCCGATTGCTTCAAGATTCCGTTTGATGTTTCCGGGAAAAAGTGGGTTCGATTTGCGGTGTGGGACTCGGCGGGTAATGGTGCGTTTACACAGCCTGTTCATCTCCATTGAGCAGATCGGGGGTCAGTTCGTGTTATGAGCGCGGGCGCAAATAATTCCGTGCTCTGGTCCACTTAGAGGCGCGTCATTTTTTCCGGTCCAACGCTCGACCGGGTGCCATTCCCGGCTCATCGAATATTGTCGGTCCGCCTGGCACAAACGCGACAGGGACGAGATTCCGATAAGACGCGATTTGCCAATCGCCGTTCTCTTTCTTGAGAATGAAACTCGCCAGCGCTCGTCGTCTGCCTGGAACTGGCCGACCCTGAGGGTCCAACACGCCGTAGCGCTCGAAAACAGTATCGACGATTGAAACGTCTGGAGTCAAAAATCGAATGCGTTTGATGTCGAATGATGCCCGCGCAGATCGCATGACGCTTGCGTACGCTTTTGCCTGGTCGCTTTGAATCGCGCTGCCGCCATTCGAGACCGCTCCCTGTGGAGTTTGATAATCCCCGTCTGGCGCGAATAAAGCAGCGATCTTGCTGAGATCACGGCTGTTGACCGCATCCGAATAGTTCGTATGAGCTTCCTAACTGCCTGTTCCTCTTGCGGGCTGACTTTGATATCAGAGGCAAGCGTCACAATCGCGAACAGCAGTAGAGGTGTGAACCTCTTGATGCAGACCATTGGCTTGCTCTTTTCGTGTGGATGGCAGTGTATCAGGTGCGCTCCAGCAGGAGTTCTGCGCACTCGCGCCACAAGCCGTGTGGTCTGAGATTTCGCGTGTATGCTCCGCAATCTGGAAGTTGGGCCAGCTTTGGGTGGAAGTACGCGATCTGACGAGCTCAGGATGATACGTACACCAAAATAGGAATCTCAGCTTCGAGGGGCCAGCTGGCGCTCTTCAGAATAGTGGACGTGAACCAAACGCCATCTCTCAGCTTCCTTACGGTAGATCTGTGTTTCTACGCCTTTTGTCGTCACGGCCGATCGGTCTTTGCGCATTGTTGCGTGAAACGTCCAGTGAAATTCCGACCACCCCGCATCGCCGTTGACGTGGACCGTAACGTCGCGCGTCTGGAGATCACGCATCGAGAACATACCGCCCATGACAGTCCGGAAGACATGCTGCTCGATGGCATCGTAGCCGTGCTCCTCGCCGAGCGGATAGATAAACGATACCTCGGAGGAATGAGACCAGATTTGGGAAAGCAGCGTGAAATCAAGTCTGTCGACAGCCTGTAGGTACTGCTCGATGAGATGATGGATTGCCCTAACGTCAGGCGCAGGACCGGTATCAGCCTCGACAGCAATGCAGCGAGACGCGATTAACAGAAATAGTGGGAGCAGAATACGACTAGGCATCAACGGCATCAATTGTATGCGGGGCTTCACCGAAGAACAAGCGCCGAGCGCGCTCGTCAATCGGTGACTCGGGTCCTAAACCGATCACATCGGGAACACCTCGAGGCTCCGTGAGCAGCGATGGAAGCACGCGCGCCCGCCGTTCATATGCTGCCGCGCCGGCTGTCCAGAGTAGTTCGGAGAAACAGGGCGTTAGCTCGTGGAGCGCTCCGTAGTAGCGATCGTGCTGCGTGGCGCATTGATGGATTGACGCGCCCAATCGGGTGATGACAAAAGGGCATCCCTGAGAGTTAGAACATCCAAGAGTGTGAGCGAAAGACCCGTACCCCAATCCGGATGCGTAGCTGCCGCCGCATCTCAGTTAAGCGGTAGAGGGATTACGCCCGGGCGGCCGTCTGGTGACAACCGCTGTCAGTGCTGACCCGATTCAAGGTGATCCGGTTCAGATGTTGTTCAAGCAGACCTCCATCATAGGGTCGGCGCAAAACACTCACAATTGAATCGCTCTTGTTGAGGGCCGAGTCGTCGCCTCCCGTGAATGATTAGACTGCAATCGATCTGGGTGGCTTATGGCTCGTTTTAACCGTAGCTCCTCCGAATGGTTCGGCTGCGATCCAGAGACAAGTTCGATCAGTCTGCGGCGGTCGCAGAGGCCGATGGTGGGACTTCCGCGCGTATGATCGGCAATCCGGGCAATCGTCTCATGGCGAAACCTGTAGGCCGTAACGCCAGATCACGGAGTCATAGATAAAGCCCCGTGTTGTCCCACCGATCGTCCACTATTCGGTTGCACAGGCATTCCTCTCGTGGATGGGCGACCACTCGGGGAGTAGCACAAGGGCGTGCGCGATAGACTCTGTGCAATGGATCTCGGTGGAGGAATTGATTGAAGATAAGGATTTCTATTTGGGTTAGCGCCGCCCTGCTAGTTGCCGTGGGTATCGCCACGATACGGGCCCAAGGACCCGCCAGGCAAAATGCCGAGGCGCTGTTCAAGGCACTCGACACGAACGGGGATGGCAAGCTGACCCGTAGCGAGATGGAATCAGGATTTGCATCCTGGTATAAAAGCTGGGGTGGATCTACCGGGGGCACCCTAACGCGAACTGAGATCACAGCCGGCTTGACGAAGCTGCTCCCCACGCCAGCTGCGGCAAAACCGGGACAGTCGAACACGTTCAACGTTAACGGGAACTCGACGCCGTTTACGGCTTCACAGAGTGCGGTGGACGCGATGATGAAGGCGCTCCCGACCACTCCTGGCGCGAAGCCGCAGCGTGCACGGAAGGTTTTGGTTCTGGCGCACACAGGCGCGGGCGGGTTTGTACATCAATCGATCCCGCTGGCAGCGAAGACGGTGGAGGCGCTGGGAAGCCAAGGCGGGCTATGGGCAACCTCGGTAACATATAACGCCTCGGACATCAATACGAAGAACTTGAAGCAGTACGACGCGATTTTCCTCGACAGTACAACTGGCTGTTTTCTGGACGATCCGGACGCATCGGTAACGAAGGCCCGACGGGAGGCGTTCCTTCAATTTGTCAGAGGCGGCAAGGGGATTGCTGCCATCCATGCGGCGACAGATGCGTACCATACGGACTGCCTGGCGGCTGAAGCCGTGGCGAGTGGCCGCGCTCCAGCGCCAAACGGAACGGCACGAGTTCTCGCCGCGCAGTTTGTCACTGCGGCCAGCAAAGGCAACAACGATGCTGTTACCGAGCAGGAATGGAAGGGACTTGCCGACCAGTGGTTCGGGAAGCTGGATGCAAGCGGCAGTGGAGAGATCAGCGAAGCCGATTTCGTGAGTCACTTCCGTTCGCTGCTGCCAGCGGCAGGTCCGCGCATAGGTCTGGAAGCGAAGCCGGTTTTGCAGTGGCCGGAGTTCAACAAGTTGATCGGCGGCTACTTCAAGTTTCACTGGCCGGATCCGCAGTTGATCTACGTAAAGATTGATGATCCGAATAGCCCGCTAACGGCTATGTTCCACGGCCAAGAGTTCGAGATCCGCGACGAGACGTATACCTTCGAGCAGGAGTCGTTCTCCCGCAAGAATGTGCACGTACTGACGAGCATCGACTACGCCAAGATGAGCGCGGAGGATAAAGCGAAAGAAGTCAACCCCCGTACCGACGCCGATTACGCCCTCAGCTACATCCGCCGGGAAGGCAAGGGCCGAGTGTTCTATGAGGGACACGGTCACGACCAGCGCGTGTATGCGATGACTCCGATGCTGGAGCATATCCGCGCCGGGATTCAGTATGCGTTGGGTGATTTGAAGGCAGATGATAGCCCTTCCGAAAAATAAGAAGGGACGACAGGAAAAGCCGGTCAGGAGTGATCCTGCCCGGTTCTTTATTTCATGATTCCGGCAAGTCGGAAAATGAGATTACGGCGCTCCGCTGACTTAGAGCCGCTGTCAGTCGAGTGTTTCTACGGCTTGTATCGCCGAAATACCAGGCATCCGTTCGTACCGCCGAAACCGAAGCTGTTCGACACGACACAGTCGATGTCCATGGGACGGGCCTTATTGGGCACATAGTCCAGATCGCAATCCGGGTCGGGATTGTCCAGATTCATCGTCGGGGGCGCAATCTGGTCGCGAATCGCCAGGACGGAAAACCCGGCTTCCAAGCCACCGGCGCCGCCCAGCAGATGTCCTGTCATGGACTTGGTTGAACTGACCGCGAGTTTCGCCGCATGGTCACCAAAGGCGCGCTTGATGGCGATAGTCTCGGCCAGATCGCCTTGCCCCGTGGACGTACCATGCGCGTTGACGTACTGCACCTGGGAAGGTTCGATTCCGGCATCCCGCATCGCATTCCGCATCACGCGATAGCCACCGTCGCCATCGTCTGGAGGAGACGTAATGTGGTGCGCATCGCTACTCATTCCGTAACCAACGATCTCGGCCAAGATCTTGGCGCCGCGCCGCTTTGCGTGCTCCAGTTCTTCGAGGATCAGAATGCCCGAGCCTTCGCCTACGACAAACCCGTCGCGATCTTTATCCCAGGGGCGTGATGCGCGGTGCGGTTCGTTATTGCGAGTGGAAAGCGCGCGCATAGCCGCGAATCCGCCCACTCCCATGGGAGTGATGCAGGCCTCGGCCCCGCCGCAGATCATCACGTCGGCATCGCCGTGCTGGATTAAACGGAAGGAATCGCCGATGGAATGCGCGCTGGTTGTGCAGGCCGTCGCCGTCGCCGAATTCGGGCCCTTGGCGTCGTATTTGATCGACACGTAGCCACTGGCGAGGTTCACGATGCAGGACGGGATGAAGAAGGGCGAGATCCGGCTCGGTCCACGTTCGAGCAGAATCTTGTGCTCGCGTTCGATGACCTCGAATCCGCCGATGCCGCTGCCGATATATACGCCGGCGCGCTCGGCTTCTTCGGGTGGAAACTCGATCGCCGCCGATGCCACTGCGAACTCGGAAGCAGCGACGGCAAATTGAATGAACCGGCCCATCTTCTTAACGTCTTTTTTATCGACGTACTTCAGCGGGTCGAAATTCTTCACTTCACCGGCAATGCGGCACGTGAAAGCCGAGGCATCGAACTGCGTGATGGGTTGGATCCCGTTCTTGCCTTCACGAACCGCCAACCAACATTCCTCTGTGCCGGTGCCGACCGAACAAACCAGGCCAACTCCGGTAACCGCCACTCTTCGCGCCACTAGAATCTCCTGCTACGTCCTGATTCTCCAGGACGGCACCTGGATGGCGCCAAATTACTTCTTCTTCGCTTCGATGTAGTCGATAGCGTCCTTCACCGTCTTAATCTTTTCCGCATCCTCGTCGGGGATATCGAGATCAAAGGCTTCCTCGAAAGCCATCACGAGTTCGACAATGTCGAGCGAATCCGCCCCGAGATCGTCGACAAAGGAAGCGCTCGGGTCAACTTGATTCTCGTCAACTCCCAACTGCTCGACAATGATTTGTTTTACTCTATCGGCTACTGACATCCATTGTTCTCCTGTGCCTCCTGGTGCTCCCTCTGGCAAAAAAGCTGTTTCGTCCAAAACTCTAAACTACATCATTGATAGAAGTGGCTTAGAATCAGCGGAGCCGTCGGTGTGTCTGGTCCAAAAAGATTCTAGCGACCCTTGCCGTGTGTAGCAAGCAAAACAGCCAAAAACCGGTCAATCCCTCGTTACCATGTAGATGTTTGGAATCCGGCTTACGTGTTGTCTATCTCCACGGTTTCGCATCCAGCCCAGAATCCCGGAAGGCGCGATTTTTTGCCGAGCATCTTCGGCAGCTCGGCTTTAAGGTCTCCGTCCCGGACCTCGCCGAAGGCAACTTTCGCAATCTTACCCTGACCGGTCAATTGGAAGTGATCGCGCGCGAGGTGGACAGCGGTCCAGTTGCACTCATCGGCTCCAGCATGGGCGGGTACCTTGCCGCTTTGTTCGCCGCGCATCATCCCCAGGTAAGAAAGGTCGTTTTGCTCGCTCCCGCCTTTGATTTCTGCCGCCTGTGGCTGGATGAGCTCGGTCCTCAACGTATGGCTGAATGGAGACGAACCGGGACGCTCCACGTCTTTCATTACGCCGTGGGCCATGAACTTCCACTTGGCTTCGGACTCATGGAAGATGCGTGCCGTTACGATCCTTTCCCAAGCTTTTTACAGCCCGCGCTGCTATTCCATGGAACCCGCGACCGGGTGGTGCCTTCTAAACTGTCGATAGGTTTTGCCGACTCGCACCCGAATGTGCACCTGCAACTGCTCGACTCCGAACATGAACTCACCGATGTACTCGACCATATCTGGCCGCCCGTTCACGAATTTTTATGCTCCTGATGCATCAGGTTATCCGTGGGGATGGAGTGTTAGACTGGGGTTACTGGTTGGACAGTCCCGTGGCGGAGGTGGTAACTGAAACTAATGGTGACACGTCCAGCGCATGAAAGCAAAGGTCGCGTAAGAGGTTGAAAGGCGGAGTCTTTTCGTGACTAGTGACGTACAAGAAGAAAGAATGGAGCGTCCGCAAACGATTCAGTCAGATGCTCATCTCGATCGGCTTCTGCTGAACACTGATTTCCTGAATGAACCCTGGTACAAATCGATAGGGAGAAGCATTCGGGAGGCGATCAACCCGCCCAAGCTTCCACCGCTTGAGCTGACTTCGCGACCACTCGAAACGGCCGAACTCGACGGTTTCAGCAAGATCGAACAACCCTGGTTCAAGTCCCTGATCGCGAACGTCAAGGATTTGATCCATCCGCCGAAGCTTCCACCGCTGGAACTGACATCGCGGCCGCTCGAAAGCGCCGATCTCGGCGATATGAACAAGCTCGAGCAGCCGTGGTTCAAATCGCTGATCAGCAACATCAAGGACCTGATAAATCCCCCGAAGCTTCCGCCGCTCGACGTAACTTCGAAGCCGGTGGAGGTCGGGTCGATCTGGGGTGCTTACAGCGGAGGTGAAACCAGGTCCGGCATGGTTTCGCTGCTCGTACACGTCGGAGTTATCGCTCTTCTCTTCCTGGTATTCCGGCATACGATCATACAAGCGAAGAAGCCGTTCGACGGCACGATCATTTATATGCCGGATTACAAACCGAAACTTCCACCCGCGGCCCAAAAGGCGGGAGGCGGCGGTGGCGGCGGCCAGAAAGCGCCTACACCGGTCAGCCGCGGCGAGGCTCCTAAGTTCGATCGCAAGGTCTTTGAGCCCCCGAAGCAGTCAATTCCGAAGCCTCAACTCCCTGTGGTTCCGACGATTACGGCGCAGGCTCCCCAAATCCAGGCTCCTGATTACGCCGACCCCTTATCGAAGATGACGGACTTATCGGGAGGGCAAGGAACCCACGGTCTCGGCAGCGGTACCGGTGGCGGTATTGGTTCCGGTAAAGGTGATGGCTACGGACCCGGAGAAGGCGGCGGTATGGGCGGTGGCGCATATCGGATTGGCGGTGACGTCTCCGCGCCTACGCTGATCTCGAAGGTCGAACCTGAATATTCCGAGGAAGCTCGCAAAGCCAAATATTCGGGAACCGTTCTGCTGTCAATCGTTGTCGACGAGCACGGGCTTCCGCGTGACATCCATGTCATTCGTCCACTGGGGCTGGGTCTGGACGAGAAGGCCATCGAAGCTGTGATGAAGTGGCGATTCCGTCCGGGACTGAAAGGCGGACGCCCGGTCGCCACGCAGGCCCAAGTGGAAGTGAACTTCAGACTGCTTTAGGTAAAGGCTGAATCAACAAACAGGCCGGGTCATGCCCGGCCTTTCTCATTTCTGGCGGCGGCCTTACACTCGAGACACGGGCAGATCTTCCGCAAATGATCGAATGAATAAATGCCGGAGCTGTGCCCGTCGTTCCAGTAAATCCGCACGGCATAGCTGCCGACCGCCTCAACGGACTGCATTTTCAGCGCGGGCTTATACATCGGAAACAGTTCCGGCTTCGAGTAGCTCGTTCTCTGCGGTTCCGTACCGTGCGCTCCGGTGCACCCGGCGCAAGGGCACTCATCTCGTAATAGGGCGAGCGAATAGTCGCTCGCGTGCCCGTCGCGCCAATCGATTTTGATTCCCGTCGACTTGGAAATCGCAATGTGCTCCGGGTCTGCCGTTGTCATAGGCTCAATTTGTTGCTGCATGTTTCAATTTGTCAGGATGCGCTCGATATCCCTTACTCCTGGGATGCGCCGGAACGCATTTATGACCCGTTCCAACTGCTTCTTATCACGCACTTCCATGGTGATGTCCACTACGGCGCTCTCGTCGGACCGGGTATGATCCGCGCGCGCCTCGAGCGTGCGAATATTGCTCTGCTCAGCACTGAGAATGGAGGTCAACTGATGAAGAATTCCTGGCCGGTCATCCGTGTAGACGATCACCTTCACGGGTAGCGGATCATTCGCGCTGCGGGCCCACTCGACATCAATTTTGCGTTCTGCCTCATACATGAGATTCTGGACGTTCGGGCATTGCTGGGAATGGACTGCCACCCCTTTACCTCGGGTAATGTAGCCGACGATGCGCTCCCCGCGGATTGGATTACAGCACTTCGCACGATATACGAGGACATCATCGGCGCCCTTGACGTGAATCGTCAGGTCTCCATCGCCCAATGGAGACGGCGTGCCGGGGGGCGAGATGCGCGGCAGTTCCGGGACGGGTAAAGATTCGGGCGGTATATCGTCGGGAGCGACCTTCTGGAGTACCTGGCGGGCTGAAAATTTGCCGAAGCCCAGCGCCGCATACAGATCTTCCGTTTTGCTGACCCCGTACTCAGAGGCGACGGTTTCGAGGTCCTGGTTCGAAATCCGCCCCAAGCTAACGCCTAGCCGGCGGGCTTCTTTTTCGAGCGACTTCTGCCCGATTTCGACGGCTTTGGCGCGTTCCGCGGCATTGATGACATGCTTGATCCGGTTCCGCGCCCGGGAGGTCTTGACGACCCCAAGCCAGTCACGGCTCGGCTGGTGACCAGGCTGCGTGAGGATCTCGACGACATCGCCATTTCGTAGGGTTGACTTCAGCGGCCGGATGGCCCCATTGATCCGGGCCCCCACGCAGGTGTGGCCGATGTCGCTGTGAATGGCATACGCGAAGTCAATGGGCGTCGCATCGCGCGGCAGCACGATCACCCTGCCCCGCGGCGTGAATGTGTAGACTTCCTCCGAATAGAGGTCCACCTTCAGCGTTGAGAGAAACTCGCCCGAGTCCTTCATCTCCCGCTGCCATTCGACCAGTTGTCTCAGCCAGGCGATCCGCTGGTCGTCCCCTCTCGGACCCTTGCTGCCCTCTTTGTATTTCCAGTGCGCCGCAATTCCTTCCTCGGCGATTTTGTGCATTTCCTCGGTACGGATCTGCACTTCGAAAGCGATGCCGTCCGGCCCGATGACGGAAGTATGCAGGGATTGGTAGAGGTTCGGCCGGGGCATGGCGATGAAATCTTTGATGCGCCCGGGCACTGGATGCCACTCGTTGTGAATCACCCCGAGCGCGGCGTAGCAGTTCTTTACCGAGTCCGTGATGATGCGAACGGCCATGACGTCATAGACCTGGTCGAGAGTGATGCGCTGCCGCTTCAGCTTTTGATAAACGGAATACGCGCGCTTTACACGGCCGTCCACGCATGCGGGAATATCCTCGCGCGCGAGCTTCTGCTCGATGGTGGCCTGCACCTGGGCTAGCCATTGCTCATGGTCCTGACGCTTCGATTCGATTTCGCGCATCAGCTCCGTCGCCGCTTCGGGATGGAGCGTGCGGAACGCCAAATCCTCGAGTTCGCCGCGCACTTTGCCCATTCCGAGCCGGTGCGCGATGGGAGCATAGATTTCGAGGGTTTCCTGCGCGATCGCCTCTTGCCGCTCCGGCAGAAGTGAACCGAGCGTGCGCATGTTATGGAGCCGGTCGGCGAGCTTGACGATAATGACGCGGATGTCACCAGTCATCGCGAGCAGCATTTTACGGAGGCTCTCGGCCTGACGATCGTCCCGGTTCGCGAGACTGATCTTACTGAGCTTGGTGACGCCGTCGACGCACCGAGCCACATCCTCACCAAACCGCTCCCGTACGTCTTCCAACCTGGCTGAGGTGTCCTCCAGGACATCGTGCAGAATGCCTGTCTGAATGGAGACCAGGTCCATGTGCATATCCGCCAGAATGTGCGCGACGGCGAGCGGATGGCTAATATATGGCTCGCCCGATTTCCGCTTCTGGTTAACATGCAGGTCGGCAGCGTAACGATACGCCCGCTCCAGCGGCGCGAGGTCATCCTTAGGCCTGAGCAGCCGTACCTTCTCTTCAAGACTGCGATACTGCTCCGCAGTCTCCGGCAGCTCTAAAACATCCGTCGACATGGCCCTGTAACTACTAGGTTAGATCAGCTTCCGGGATTTCTACCGATTTTGGCTCCGGAAACCGCAGTAGCGTGGGGCGGGACAATCCCGCAAGGCTCGGAAGGTGAGGGTCGTAATCGACGGTCGGAAGTGAATCGTGAGATTCAGGCTACTCAAGCGTCTTCAAAAGTTGGTCCCGGACCGGCCAGCGGCCCACGAGTTGCGTGCCGGAAGCCTGAAAGCGTCCGGCCGTCAGCAATCCTGTGAGATCACCTGTACTCGCGACTGCGTGCTGGCGAGATAGTTCGGTCTTCAGCATCTGAGTCTGCGCTTCAAACTGGGCTCGTACCGTCTCCGCCGCCGCGTTGTTTCTGAATGCCGCGTCAAGTCTTAGCTCGATCGGCTGGTTTTCGTTGCGCCCCGGTCCCAAGGAGAGAACTACGCGTTCGGCGGATTGAAGCGAAATCGCAAAAATCTTCAAGGCGAGTGGCAGACCTTCCGGATGTTCGAGCACCTGATGCGAGACACGGACCCAAATGGGAAAAACGGGCACCGGCTGTCCGAGCGGGCGTTGTGCGGTGGTGAAAGTCGATGCGGCCCACCGGTCTGAACTCAAAGCGACTCCCAACACGTCCGGCTGAATCGACACGAACGAGATCCACCGGCCATCGCGATTCGCCGGCAGACTGCAGACGGCCCGGTCGCAGGCGCCGCGGTTCGCTGTTGTATATTGCCGCAACCGGTCCCAGCTGAACTCGCCGGTGACCAGCAGATAGGATCGCTGCCCGTCGGTCGCTCCGGCGACGGCATTGAGATCCCTCGAGTAATCGAATTGCGTTTGCCGGACAAACTCCCGGTATTCCGATTCCTGCGCGGCTTTGGTTCCGGTAAGCAAGCGGAGCATTCCGCTCCGGCGCAGCGCTTCCACATCGCAGTAAAAGGTCGTGTAGCCCGTGTTTGGCAGAAAGCGAAAGAGGTCCTCGTTTGTCTTCACAAACCGGTAACGGTAGGAATGAATGCCAAAAACACCTGCTGCGACGAACAGGGCGATCGAAAGCAACAACGCTTGCGGGCCAAGGCGATTTCGCAGAATAGCTCCCGCTGTTCAGACCGTCGCCATCTCGGAGAGCCGCGCGCGTTTCCAAAGATCAACGTAGGGCCCGAGTTCCTTCACGGTTGCCGCAAATTGATCGAGCGTCAACGACTGCGCGCCGTCGCTGATGGCCTTTTCCGGTTGCGGGTGCACTTCCACAATCAGTCCGTCCGCACCGATGGCGACGGCGGCTCGACACAACGACGGCACCAGGCTTCGCTTTCCAGTGGCGTGACTCGGGTCCAGGATTACCGGCAGATGCGACAGTTCGTTCAGAACTGCAACGGCGGTGATGTCGCAAGTGTTTCGCGTCGCTGTTTCGAAGGTCCTGATCCCGCGTTCGCAGAGGATCACGTTCGGGTTGCCATGCGCGACTATGTACTCGGCCGACATCAACAGCTCCTTGATGGTCGAGCTCAGCCCTCGCTTCAGCATGACCGGGCGTTGTACCTTTCCGAGCTTTTTCAGCAGCGCGAAGTTCTGCATATTACGCGCGCCAATCTGCAGGATGTCGGCGTACTCGGCAACCATCTCCACGTCGCAGTCGCTCATTACTTCGGTGATGACGCCGAGGCCGGTCTCCGCTTTCGCCTTGGCGAGCAGCTTCAAGCCTTCGAGCTCCATGCCTTGGAAGTCGTATGGAGACGTCCTCGGCTTGAAGGCGCCTCCGCGCAGAAATTGAGCGCCATGTTTGACGACGAAGCGTGCTGTCTCGAGAATCTGCTTCTCGCTCTCTACCGAACACGGTCCCGCCATGACGATGAACTCGTCGCCGCCAATGTCCACTCCGTTGGCTCGAATCTGCGATTTCGTCGCTAGAAACTCACGGCTGACGAACTTATATGGCGCCGAGATTCGTACGGCCTTTTCCACACCGGGCATCGCTTCCAGAGATTCCAGACAAGCCGTAACGTCGCCCACGCCAACAGCAGCAACGACCACGCGCTCCTCGCCGGTGATGGAGTGCACCTTGTAGCCGAACTCGCGGATGCGATCGCAGACTGCATCAATCTCCTCCTTGCTGGAGTGCAGCTTCATTGAGATGATCATGTGTTCCTCGAGACCATTTGCGAAAAGTATGACACACGCCGAACCCCCGCAACTATCTGGATTCTCAGGAGATTACTTCGCTCGCGCAAAAGCCGCGACCCACTTTGGGGTGATAAGATTTGGGTTGAGCATGCGCTGGCCAATAAGCATCAGCCTTTTCACGGCTATGGCCATGGCCGCGCCTACGAACCCCCCGGCGAAGAAGGTCACCACGGCTGCTGGTTCCAAAGCGGCAGTACATCGGACTTCTTACTCCACGACAAAGGCAAGCTCGACATCGCGAACGCGGCGGAGGGTCGCCCGGACGCGGACGCCACCTCCCCCGAGCTACCAGCTCCATCCCGATCCCGAACGATACCAGCAAATTCAGCAGGCGCTCACCGATCGGGGGTACTTCAAAGGAGAGGTCAACGGCCAGTGGAGCGACGATTCGGTGGATGCGCTGAAGCGTTTCCAGGCCGATCAGAAGCTCACGGACGACGGCAAAATCAACGCGCTCACGTTAACAGGCCTTGGATTGGGACCGAAGCACGACGGGACCACAGCCGCTACAGTTCCACCTCCGGTAGCAGACCCGCAGCCTCCCGCGCCCGAGCCACCTCCGCACGCTCCTGAAAGTCCGGGCAATGTCACTCAACATTAGAAAAGGAAACCCGCATGGTAATCGGGGTACCGAAAGAAATCAAAGACCATGAAACGCGCGTTGGCTGCGTTCCGAGCATGGTCATCGCGCTGCGCGAGCGTGGTCACGAAGTACTAGTTGAGCGCCAGGCGGGAGTCGGGAGTTCGATCACCGATGACGAATATGCCGAGGCGGGCGCCATCATCGTCGACAACGTATCCGACGTATGGAGCCGCTCCGACCTGGTGGTGAAGGTCAAGGAGCCGCAGCCCACGGAATACCGTTTCTTCCGACCTGGCCTGATCCTGTTTACGTATTTGCATCTGGCACCGCTCCCGGAATTGACGGCCGCTCTGGTCGAATCACGCGTGAGCGCGATTGCGTACGAAACGATACGCGAGCGGGATAACTCACTTCCGCTGCTAACGCCGATGAGCGAAGTCGCGGGCCGCATGGCTGTCCAGGTCGGGGCGCAGTACCTGGAACGTCCTAACGGCGGAAGAGGCATTCTGCTCGGCGGGATTCCGGGGGTTGCGCCGGCCAAGGTGGTCGTCATCGGCGGAGGCATTGTCGGCCACAACGCCGCCAAGATGGCGTGCGGGTTGGGCGCCAATGTCACGATCATCGACCGCAACTTGAACCGCTTGCGCGAGCTCGACGACATTTACTCGAATTCCATTCGCACACTCGCCTCAAACACCTACACCATTCGTGAAACTGTGCGCGAAGCAGACCTGGTCGTCGGCGCTGTGCTGATTCCCGGCGCCGCGGCACCCAAGCTCGTTCGCCGCGAAATGATTTCCCAGATGAAGCCCGGGGCGGTTGTGGTTGACGTCGCGATTGATCAAGGCGGGTGCGTGGAAACGGCACACGCGACCACCCACACCGATCCCGTTTACTATGTCGACGGCGTGCTTCATTACTGCGTGTCCAATATGCCCGCGGCGGTTCCGCACACCTCCACCTTCGGCTTGACAAACGCCACCGTGCCCTATCTGCTGGCGCTTGCTGACAAGGGCCTGGAACGCGCGTGCGTGGAAAATCCCGCCATTCGGGAAGGTGTGAATACTTACGGCGGTGAGATCACGTACCCCGCCGTCGCGGAGTCGCAAGGCAAAGCCTGGCGCGAACTCACCGCGGTGATGTGAAGTTCAAAGCTAAGCGTTGTAAACCTTAACGAAAGCTTCTTTGAACTTGGCCATCTCCTCACGGGTTCCCACAGAGACCCGCACCCACTCCGGCCATACCGGCCATGCCCGGCCGACGTACACCTTTTGAGCTGCCATATCGGTGTAGAAGGCGCGACCCGAGCGCTTGACATTCATCATGAAGCAATTGCTCTCGGATGGAATGAACTCGACATTCGTCGCGGTGAGAAATGCAAACGTGTCTTCCCGGATGTCGCCCATGATCTTCCGGCGTTCCGGCACCAGGTTCTTATTCTTGAGACTTGCTGTAGCTCCCACCATGCCGGTAATCGGCATCGGGCTTGCGCTCCATCCGCTAACTTTCGCGAGCAAATCCGGCCGGGCGAACGCCGCCCCCGCACGCAAGCCGGCCATGCCGTAGATCTTCGAGAATGTCCTCAATATCACCACATCTTTGTCCTTCACGACCAGGTCGGTGACAGAAGCCGCATTTTTCGAGATCTGAATGTAGGCTTCGTCCACCATCACGATCGAGCCTGTTGGTTTGTTCGCCACCAGCCACTCGATGTCCGCATGACTCGTCAACGTTCCGGTCGGGTTGTTCGGATTGCAGATATAGAAAAGACCTGCATTCGGCGCCGCGGCCAGCATCGCTTTCACATCGTGGTCCCAAGTGCCTTTTCGCAGCGGCACGTTGACGACATTTGCACCGATGAACTTCGCCGCGCGCTCGCCGGCTTCATAGCCCGGATCCCCTTTCACGAAGGGCCGGTCTTTTGAACAAAATGCAACGACGGCCTGATGCAGCGGCGCGCTGGATCCCGCGAAAATCTGCACATAGCTTTCAGACGGCGTGTAGCTGAACTTCAGATCTTCGACACCAGCCAGCGTTTCCGCCAGGATATCGGTCTGTTCGTACATGTAGCGGCCGCCGTTTTTGATGACGTTGTAAATGGCATCCGCGGCTTCGGGACAAGGACCCATCGGGTTCTCGTTGGCGTTGATCTTCACCGCATCCGGCGGCATATCCCGCACCATCGACAACTGCGCGAGCGCGGGCTCGTTATAGAAAGGAAGCGCCGCTCCCGCTGTTAACACGGTGGCAATGCGCCCGAAATCCCTACGCGAAAACCCGCGTTTCAAGAGATCTGCTTTTCGTTCCGCATTCAGAATCGCTGTCATCTGCAGTGCCACCGCCTCGGTGAGATCCTATCAAATCACGCGCGAATCCAGCCAGCGGCTCCGGCTGGTGACGCGTAATAGAAGCTCTGTATCCTAGGCAAATGTCGGAGCGCGACGAGCGGACGAAGAGAATCGTGTTCCTTTGTGTCGCGACCGGAGCCGCCTGTTTCCTTTGCTACGTGATTTCGCGTCCTTTTGCGACGCCAATCCTTGCAGCCGTCATTCTCGCCGTGCTGTTTAACCCGCTTTTCCTGCGCCTGAAGTCGATAACCGGAAATCGTAACTGGGCAGCCTTTCTGTCTTTGACGATCTTGCTCGTTTTACTCGGCGGGCTTACGGCATTGATGGTGTTTGTGGCGCGGCGAGAAATTGTTTTCACGTACGGCTGGTTAAAAACCAACACCACAGCACGGGACGGCTGGACGACCGCGTTCAGCTCGTGGACAGATAGAGCGGCGGGCTGGATTGGAGTGAAGACCGGTGTCTCACCGGAGGTTGTGCGCCACGCTGCTCTAACGCGCATTGATCAAGCAAGCGCCACGATTGTCAAGAAGACCGGCGACACACTGGCCGGTGTGGGCAATCTCAGCGTAGCTGTGGTACTCACATTCGTTGCCTTCTTTTTCTTCCTTCGCGAAGGCAGACGATTTGTCGATTGGATTACCTGGCTGATGCCCCTCCAAAATGAGGAGAAAACGCGATTTCTGGAGAATGTCCAGTCGTCTATCGAAGCCAATGTCGTAGGCGTGCTGGTAGTGGCAGTCGTTCAGGCGGCGCTTCTCGGCATCGGGTTCTGGGTACTAAGCGTGCCGTCACCATTGTTGTGGGCCCTCGTCACCGCGGGCTGCTCGCTCATTCCGTTTTTCGGAGCCGCTTTGGTCTGGATCCCCGGAGCGGTCTACTTGTTCCTGGCTGGATCGTGGGTAAAGGCATTGATCCTGGTGGGCTGGGGCGCAGGTATCGTATCGCTGTCCGATAACATAGTCCGCCCGTGGGTGATCAGTGAGCGGCTGAAACTCCCATCCATCGTGCTCCTTTTTGCGATGCTCGGAGGTGTTGAAGTATTTGGACCGTTGGGAATCTTTGTAGGCCCTATGGTCTTCTCTATCGCTCGGCTGCTCGCGAGAATGCTCCAGAGCGAGTTGAAGAGTTGAAGACGGAGCAGCTTACAAACAGAAAGCGGGCCCTCAGCCCTTAGCACACAATCACGCCCAGCGCTCGAGGACGGGGACTTGCGCGGACAACTTGGCAAACCGCACGCAGAAGCACGCGCCTCGCTCGCCAGTTTCAACTACGAACAAGTCGCCACCAAGATCCGTCATCGTCTGTCTCGAAAGCGCGAGTCCAAGGCCGAGCCCCGAGCGCTTTCCTGTGACGAAGGGACGCAGCACTTTATTTCGGATGTCGGGTGGGATTCCCGGCCCGGTGTCTCTGACCAAAACGTCCACGTATGTATCGTTGCTGCGTTCCTCAACATAGATATGCCCGCCTTCCGGCATGGCCTCAATGGCATTGGACAGGAGGTTTGTAAATACGCGTTCAGTGCGCGTCCGGTGCGCCAACACCTCACGTCCTGCATCCACTGCAACTTCCACCGTGACGCGGCTATTCGGTCCTACTGTGGAATCAACAGCCGCGTCGATCAAATCTCTCAACCGACAAAGCTCCGTCTCGCCTCGCTCTCCTCTGGAGACGTTTACGAGATCACGCAAGAGCGCCTGAACACGCTCGGAAGCGCGGTGTATGGTACCGGCAATCCTGCGAGTCTGTTCGGGCGGGACATTTCCGTCAACCAGCATCTCGGCGCCGCCGTAAATTGCGGCGAGCGGATTACGCAGATCGTGAACCAGGGATGTAGCGAGTCGCGCAATTGTATTCATTTGTTCCTGTCGGATTCGTTCCGCCTGGGCGCGTTCGATCGACTCACACATGTGATTGAAGGTGTCGGCAAATCTGGACAGTTCGTCCGTCCCGAGCACCGGTACGCGGTATTGGTAGTTGCCCGCGGCGACGGCGCTTGCCGCCTTGCCAAGAAGATTCACGGGAGCGAGTAACCTTCGCGTCATGTACGAGCTGATGATCAAGGCGGAGATGACTGTAAAAATCCATGCGAGGGCAACCACACGGCGCAGCTTGCTTAATGAGTCCCGAACGTTTTCGTATGAGTACAGAATGCCTAACTGTGCGACGGGGCCGCCTGCTATGCCCTCGAGCGTTCTGTGCGAAACCACAAAGCGGTCTCGCCACAGCCGCGTACCTGAAGAGTCCAGACCGGTTTGGAGGAATGCGGGAAGACCGGTGAGCATCTGCCTATCTAACGTTGAGGCAAAGACGCGGTGGTTGTCCAAGAAAGCAAAATCACTTCCGGGTGCGAGCGCTTTTAGTTCCCGCCCCACCCGGTCGTCTATACGAAAACCGGCACAGAGCATATTCAGCAGGAGCGGCCCAATGCTGCCTTGCACGTATACCGGAGTGAGAACCACGTAGAAAAGGTTTCCTTGCGCCCGCAAGTATCCTGAGAGCTGGTGCGGGAATCGCGAGACAACTTCCTTGACCGGTATGGTCGCGGGACTGAGGTCAGAAGGGTTTTCGCCCAGTGAAGAGATGAGTCGTCCTTCCGGGTCGAGCACCAGGAAAACGGCGGATTGATCCGATACGCGCGACCACAATTCCTGCGCGGAATCACGGATTGTCTCCTCGTCACGTGTTTGAAACGCAGCGCGCACATCCGACATCGCGCCCATAACAGCAGTGGTTGCCAGAAGCACCTGGGTTCGCGCTTTCCAGATTGCTTCGTAAGCGCGAATGCTGGTCTGTATTTCAGCCCTCGCGCTGTCATCCGCAACTGATAGAAGATAGTGCTCCAATGCCCATCCGGCCAAGCCGAAAAGCAAGGTTACGGTTGTGGAAGTAGCGAGGAAAACACGCCATCTTAGGGGAACCAGCGCGGCGTTGAATCTCATCGAGGCAATCCGCCGTAGCTTTCAGCGTCCTTTTCCGGCGGATACTCCAAACCATACTTGTTTTTATGAGACAACGGAACATATCCTTGTTCCGAGACTTGTTCGAGGGGCGCTTGCACCTCGGAGTCTTCCTCTGTCACGACAATCTGCTTCGGTGATTCGGCTTTGCCGGTCGCGCGCTCATCGAAGACATGCAGTTCGTACTTTCCGGGTACGACGTTGGCGATCTGGTACCGCCCATCCGCCCTTGCTTTCGTTCCGTAGGGAGTATCGACAACCACAATGATCGCGGACATAGCCGGGTGGATATTGCAAAATACCCGCACTATGCCAGGCCTGCGAAACCGAACTGACTTAGTTGTCCCGGGCGGATATAAAGTCAAATCGAAAAGCTGGCCGTTGTAATTCGAAAATGCGCTGTGAAAGATGGGATCGGCATTCGGAAAGTCAACGGTTGTTCCTACCCCGATCACAAGCACGTGAGGAGTGAAGGTCTTATTCTTTTGCAGAAGTTTCACTCGTGCAGCCTGAATAGGGACAGTTGCGCTGCCCTTCGCGGGTTCCAGCCAGACCACCAGGTCGGACAAGTCGGGCTGCTGCCCATGTGAATATTGACCCCGTGACATCGCTTCGATGTCGCCGGTTATCGTGGCGCTCATCCCTGCTCCAGCAAACATCACAGCAGCCGTGATGATGAGCGTAGCTTCCGAGAGGAACTCAAAATAAGTAGGCGACAGTCGCATCGTAACGATTCGTTCGAAACATCAGACCGTTGAGATAGTCCAGCTGATTCCGGGCGCCCTCGAATCCTAAAACAACATTCGGCGCAATCCGATACAGCACGTTGGCCGCGAATGTATCGTTCTTGAAGACCTCGAACGGGCTCAGATCATCGCTATTGTTGACCTGCCGACCCGTATACACATCAAAGGTCAAGCGCTTCGTCACCGGGAAAGCGGCTTGCAGCCATCCTGCATTCCCCCGTATGGGAATTACGTTCCCATCGCTAGTAATCGTTACGCCGGCAGGTATGCCACCCAAATTGGCAAAATTCTTACCGTGCAGCAGCGTTCCAGTAATCTCCAACCAGGTACGAGGTTTGATCAGAAAGTCCGCACTAATCACCCGGCTGGGAACGGACCGGCCAAGCACATGCGTGGTGCTCGCATCGCCAGCGAGCCCGAAAGCGATGATCGACGAGTTACTGAACTTATGCTGCCACTGCACGCGGCCCTGCGCCGCTGGACGACTAGGATCCAATGATGATGTCCCCGCGAGCGACGGAGCCGTATTGCGCTCATCCGTTTCGAACACGCTGGCGCGGAAGGTCAATTTATTTGACTCAGAGATCGGCAGGCGCTCCTCATAGGTTACCTGCGGTCTCCAGAGCCAGAGATTACCGGAGCCCGAGAGCGGCGGTATGGCGACTCTGGCAAAAGAAGTCGGCTCAAACGGGGCGATGATACTCTTATCCTGCCCGACAATGATACTCCGGTTTTTCCAATCGAAAGAGACGACTCCGCGTCGGATTCGAAACAAGCTATCCGAGCCGGCATATCCGTAGAAGTCCATCGCGAGATAGCCATTGATTCGTCCGTCACCCGGGATCTGAGGTCCGTGAAAATTCAGCCCGATAATGGATTGGTTCAAGTTAGCTCCGCCGCCCGGAGCGCCTAAAGAGTAGTCTTCGTACCTGTCCTGGAATGCCTGGCTGCGTGGGCCGTGCGTTAAAAAGCTGTCGAAGAGAAACATGCCCGTCAGCGAGATCGGGAACCGCTGAGAAGCTTCCACTTTGGTTTGAGCCTGCTCGTCAATTCTCTGCTGGGCGACTTCGACCTTCTCTTCGACATCCTGCGCATCCGATGCCGCAAGTGCATTTTCTTTTTGTAAGTCTGCCCGAAGGGCCTGGATTTCAGATATCAGTTCCTTATTTTGCTTCTCTAATTGATCCAGCCGTTCCAGGATTTTGGAAAGCGCCTCAGCCGGAGGCTGCTGCGCAAGCATTACATTTCTGTGCAGGAGCATCAGCGCGCAAGCGAGAATGCAGCCGAGTTTAAGCAAGCAACTCTTCGAGAACACGACACACCTCTTTAATCGAGAATGGCTTCCGGAAAATCGCGTTCGGTGTGTTCAGAATACTACCGTTGGGGTTGACGAGATTTTCTTCCGCAGAGATCAGGATTGCAGGCAGATTTCGGTACCGATCCAGCCTTCGAATGCGCCCGATCAGTTCGAATCCGTCCACTTCAGGGAGGTTCAAGTCAGTAACGATGGCTGCAACTCGCTGGTCGTTTTCCACGATGAGTCGCAGAGCTTGAGCGGGATGATGAGCAATTGAGGCGTCGACGCCGGGAATGTTTTCGAAAGCAATGGCGAGAGAAGCGGCTAAGTTCTCGTTGTCATCCACGACAACGACAAGCTTCTTCCCGTTAGGGCACAAATCGGTACCCCACTCCGTGCACGGTCACGAAATGTTTGGGGGCTACCGGATCTTCTTCGAACTTCTGCCTCAGACGTACTACGTGCGCATCTACGGTTCGAGTATTTGGATAGTACTCGTAACCCCAAACGGAATTTAAGATCAGGTCACGACTGAGCACGCGATCTGCGTTCTGCACAAAGAACAGCAGGAGGTTGTACTCGGCTGGCGTAATCTTGACATCTTTTCCCTTCCGTGAAATCAACCGCCGCTCGACATCAATTTCTACGGAGCCGAAGCGAATAATCTTGACGCCTTCGTGCCCGCTGCGCCGCAGGACCGCTCTGATTCTTGCCAGCAGTTCTCTCGTGCCGAAGGGCTTCACCATGTAATCGTCCGCGCCCATCTCAAGCAGGAGCACTTTGTCGACTTCATCACCAACTGCGCTCAAGACGATGATCGGTGTCTCAGTCCGGTTGATGCGCGACTGTTTGCACAACTCAATTCCACTGAGGCCGGGCAAGCGCAGGTCAACTAATATCAGGTTCGGCTTGACCGAGAGTGCCTTCTCCAGTCCTGAATCTCCGTCAACAGCCTGAATGGGCACAAACTGCTCACGCTCCAGCAGAATGCTGACCGTCTCTCGCAGTTCGGCGTCGTCGTCCACGATAAGGATCTTTTGCAAGCGAACTCCAATACTGTCTTGTAACCCTATTTTGACGGCTTCGCTCGTGAGCGACGTTGCCGCT
>JAFAUR010000517.1 GCA_019243205.1 Acidobacteriaceae bacterium
ACAGGTCACCTGCACTCCAAAGCAAATCTCTCATTGGTCGAATGAAGGTTCGAATCACGCGATCTTGGTTGTTCGTTCGACAGCCAAGCCGTGGGCTCGCCTGAACCGGGGCAACCCAACTGATCTATCCAAATAAGTCCAGTCGAACTGGCCAGGCAATCGATGATGTTCACGGGGAGCAAACGGGATGGGCGCCGCGTTTCAGGTCATCACTTCCAGCGAGATGTTGATTACTACTCATCCACCATTCAGCCGATCCGCCTCTTCGAGGGGGAAGCAGTACGCTCGGCTTGGATATTCAACTCAGCCCGGCAGCTTGTCCAAGCTGCCGGGCCGGAGGCGGGATTTGAATGAAAAATTGAGATTACTGGCACGCCGCCCCTTTCGGGAGGTACTTGGTTATAACCAGAAGATCTTTGCTATCGATGACCCCGTCGTTGTTGTAATCCAACACGAAATTCGAAGAGTTGGTTGGCGTTCCACTGATGGCGCGGATCGCGGCCACCGTCCCGCAGCTTATTTCGGCGGGCGAGTAGAACCGGATCAACAAAGACTCCTTTGTCGACCCAGCCTGATTTGTAGCCGTAATCTGCTCCGGAAAGAATCCCGGTAAGCCCTGAGGTTGGACTGTCAGTTGATACTGATTGGTCGTGGTGCCTAAAAGCGTCTGGTTTGTTCCGCTCAGAATATTGGGCAATCCGCCGTAATTCGCGTAGGAGAAGCTCATGCCCGTGCCGGCGCAGGGATCACTGGCGAAGTTCGGATATCCGTTCGCGATCACGTCTATCGTATACGGCGTTTCGATCGGAATGTTGTAATAGATGGGTGAGCTGAAAACGGGTGACTGCCAGATCCTGATGTCCAGGTTCTGAGTACTCGTGCCATCTTTGCCCGACGCGATCAGCTGCAACTTGTACTCGCCGCCGGAGTTTTCGGGTGGCGTACCGGTGATGGCGTAACCGGAACCTTGCTGAACCAGCTGTAAACCAACCGGCAGAGCCTGCGTAGCGGTTACTGTGGCGCTTTCCGAGAGAGTTATGGGGAAGTTCACCGAGCTGCCGGCCTGGAAAATCGGATTCGCGATGGAGGTGAACTGTGGAATGTCTAGGAAAGTGATTGGGATGTCGTATGAATTGGTCTTCCCGATTGCCAGAGGTGGTGTGTCGTCGCCAGCCATTCTCGTTTGAAGGCTGAAGCCGCAGTTCTTGGCTTGATAGGTCTTGGTCGCGCTTGCTGAAGCACGCAAGATGATTGTGTTGTTCTGGCCCAAAGCGTATGACAACTTATTCATGCAGTTTGAACCGCCAAGCACCTCCACACTGAATTGAGCTTGAGCAGAAGTAGCAACGCTGGATGTCAGATTGACCGTGTTGTCTAATCCGTTGTACATCACGATCGGGTTGGCATTGTATTCCGGGTCCGGAGTCGGCGTATAGGAGAATGGAAGATTGTAGGTGATGGCCTTCCACACGGTCAGCTGTTGTTCCACCGAGTAGTACTCGACGGAGAATAGAAGCTGGAGAGAACCCGTGACCGCTGTTCCATCCGGCGGTTTTTCGAAAATGCCATTAAGCGTAGGCGTGCCGCTCACGTTGAATTGCACCTTGCCATTGGAGGTTTGATCCGCGATCGTGAGTCCAATCATTGCTGCTGTGACGCCGCTTGTGTTACCGCCACCCGACAAGTTAATTGTAGGAATGGGATGGGCGCCTAGTATAGGGTTGGTCAACAAGGTTTTCAATGCGGTCGGGAAACTGATATTGAAGTTGACCGGCTGTCCGCCTGTGAGAGTCAGCGAGGCGGGTCCTTGCGCCACCGGCGTATCGGAACCTGCGTTCTCGAGCAAAGTGAAGTTCTGCCTGGTCGAACCAAACGCGTTCGTAGCGATGATGGTGACCTGCGCCGATATTCCGCCCTTTGATGTGAGATTGGTGTCCAGCAACGTAACGGAACCGTCCGAATTCACGCTCGACGTGAAGCCTGGGGGCAGGCCACCTACCTGGACCTGGGCTTGTGGATTGGAAACTATCGGAACGTCTAACCGAGCCGTCACACCCGGTTGAAAGGCCAGTGTTCCGTTTCCGGTTGTTTGAATGGTGGGAATGGCGCCAATTTGAACGGTTATCTTTCGCCCGCTTTCCTGCGCTTGAATTGTGTTGGTGACATAGCTGGAGCAGTATGCGTTTTGCACGCTGGAGCTTTGCTGCTGCGGTTGAAGCAGGGCCGCGTCGGATTGCGGGAAACCGGTACCCAGGCCGCAACCGCCGATGTCCTGGAACGGATCGCCATTCACTTGTGTTTCATACCCGCTCTTGGTGACCAAGAAAGAGTCTCCAAAGCGAGCGGCCCACCACTGGCGACCGGTCCAATCTATGAAGTGAAACATAGGTACGCGAGATACGACTGGCTGTCCATTGTTGGTTGGGTCGGATTCGGTGAACCAATCTCCAGCCAGAGTGATTGTCTGTGTCACTCCGTTCCAATTGCTAATCTGCACACTCGAAGCCGGTGTTGGAGCGATTCCATCACCCGCCACTAAGAACCCCAGGTTCGCCGTATTCTGTTCAACAGGGAACGCGTTTACGAAAGCGGGAAGAGGGTAGGCCGCGGCGGCCAGTGTTGCCGCTAATTTGAATTGGCCCGTGTCGTCCTGCAAGAAAGGCGCAAGAGTGGGCGGAGTCTTCTGCAAGGTCTGCGCCAGGTTCTGCACATTGGTGTAGTCGTTCTGCGTTTGCTCGTAATTAACAAAGCCCTGGATTGCCTGCACCAGGATGTCGAGGAAGATGCCAACGATAATCGCGGGCCCGGAGCTGGCCATAACGGTTGCGCCGGCGAGATCGGAAGCTACATCAACACCGACGATCTGTGCAACTCGCGTGCCCGCGGTGCGGATGGCCTTTGAAATGAAACTCTCTTCCTCCTCAGCGGTGTTTCCGGCGACCTTTGCCGCATTCTTGATGTCTGTAGCTGCCTCGGAGTTGGCCGCAGTTTTGATTCGTGCCTGGTATATCGATTTGCGGAAGTACGGTTGCACCTTACTGACCAGGCCGGAGTTGAAAAACCATTGCGACGTGCGGAACCAGGCAGCCGCCGCAGCCGCACTTCCTTCTGCTGCATGCTGCTGCAGCGAACTGTATGTCTGCTGCTCGGATTGCCACGCCGTCATCAATCCATTTCCTAGCTCGTCGGCAATGCGCTGGTCGTAATCGAGTTCATTGAGAAGCCCTCGATTGAGAGTTCCAACCGTTCCGTCTTTATCCTGCGACACCACTTGCCCATACGACTTCTTCATGCCAACATCCAGGAAATAATCCTTGGGAGGAAGCTGCGAGTAGGTGTTACTGCCAAACAGGGTTCCTAAAGTCGAAATGCACTGGCCTGGTGTTGTCCAGTTGAGGTTGTACTGCGCAGCGATATCCGGGTCAGGTTGCCAATTGCAACTGTTCTCAAAAGTGTTAATGGCGGCCGAGGCAGCATTGTACTCGTTCTGCTCATTGGTCCAGACAAGCGATTGAAGCCAGGTGAGCACGTTGGCTTGATGGGTCGTGAGCGTGGATGGGTCCGCAGCAATCATTGCTTCCAGATCGGACAGCATAAAGGCGTAATATTGCTCGAGCAGCTTTAGATTGGCACGCTGCAAAATCATCTGCACGGCTGTCTCCCCGTCTGGGGCGTTGATGTGAAACACAGAAAGAAATTGTTGCGCGATATCCGCCTGATACTGCAGAACGTCGGAGCCGACGCCAAGGTTGGCACACCAGCCTGGAATCAGAGTCGCCGGGCCCCCTTGACAGGGGATCGCCCCTGAGCCTGATTGCACGATGCTCACAACCCCACCACCCGTACCTGGAAGGTTGGAAGTTAACCCTTGGTTCAAAGCTTGACTGGTGACCAGTTCCGGCAGCGATTGAATGAGAATCGTACCACTAGTATCCAGCTGCAAAGATCCCAGATTCAGCTGCACGGAGCTGTTAGACGTTGGAATTGTGTTCGGCGGTGGAGATACCGGCACAATCGGACTGCAAGCAACCGACTGCGCAAGAGCTGACTGTGAACCGAAGAGAACGAGCCAAGCGGTGAAGCAGCCTATGGGCTGAAGCAATTGGCGACTCTTCAACAAACGGGGGCGGAGCATGAAGAGTGACATGTTAGTTCCTCAATACCCAAAGCGAGCGAGAGTGACGAAAACTGCCATCGCGGAAGAAGTTTTCGTAATTTTTTTCTTCGCATGCCAGCTTTCGTCTGTGCGCCTCGCTGCACAAGATGAAACATCACTCAAGTCTGAACGCAGGCGAGGAGCCGGAGGAGCTATAAGTAGAGCTTCGTTTTGGGCGCTGGTTCTTACATTGGGAGCCGCTTGGATAGCGCCTGTAGATTCGGCGCTGGGCCTTTATGGGAGAAGATCTGTCAAACAGCACACCGGGTTTTGATGACGGCCCTTTGGTCGATTTGACAATTGTCGCCGTCGGACCAGCGGAAACACCCCGTCTCGATCCCACAGAATAGCGATCTCATTTCCAGGATTCGGCAGGCAACTACACCGCGCCTGCTGTCGGCTCCGATTATGTGACATTGATGGAATCACCCACTCTGGGCGGCAGCGGACCCCAGGCGCTTCCGAGCCTGGTGTGGCTGTGATGCTCGCCTGCGGCGGCCTTGTGTTATTCGAATCTGCAAGATCCCGGAAGAGATTGCGGCGCAGCGCATCCCAGACAGGCTCCCGTAGCTAACACGTCAGCTGTTCGACGGAAACCGTTCGGTCCGTTACAGCTTTAAGGTAAGCTGGACTGTTGCGCGTGCCTGGCCCGCGGGTCACGGCGGAAGATGGTCCTACCAATGGCTTGCTCCGATACCTCTGGGACGGTCGCCAGCCTCATGCTGCGCCTCCGTTCCGGCGACCGCGAAGCTGCCGATCAATTGTTGATCGCCCTTTATCGGGAAGTGCGCCGTTTGGCAGCCGCCAAGATGAGTGCCGAAGCGAGCGACGATTCCTGGCAGCCGTCTTTATTGGTGAATGAACTTTATCTGCAGTTGATCAAGGTGAAGTCTCTGCCCGCTCCCGGCGACGCCACTCGCAGTCACAATGAGGACGAGATTAGTCGGTCCAGGCAGTGGTCCCGCGATACGTATATCGTCGACAGCGAATGCATCACCAAAGGAAGTGCTCGGTCCAATTTGAAACGACGTGATTTCGGCCGCGCTGTCTTGGAAACCAACAAAAATGCCAGGCAGCCGGAAAGTCCCCGGTGAGGGGAAAACATCGGCTATCGGTTACGCGCTATCCTCAGCCGGCTGGCAAACATTCGTAGTCACATCTGAGCCATCATCTGCAGGCTCGATCCGGTACATGGTACCGTCGGTTTCGGCAAGCAGCGTGTTTTCCGCATCTTCCATCCGGATTTCCGCGTGCACGTCGCAAAGCCGCCTTCGCTGCTTCACGACCCATGCTTTCACAACCACGTTGGCTCCCATAGGAATTGGTTTACGGAACTTCGTCTCAACGCGGGTCGTAACAGCAGGCAGGTTCTGATAGTAAAGCGCCCAACCGAGTGCCTCATCCATCAGTGCGAAAGTCACGCCACCATGTAGAATTCCGTTCCAACCGCCATGTTCCGGACGCGCGAGATAGCGTGCTACGCTTCCCTGAGCGCCATCCTGG
>JAFAUR010000527.1 GCA_019243205.1 Acidobacteriaceae bacterium
GTGGCCGCCGCATCATATGCCGGGGGAGGTGTGCCATTGCTGTAAGTGGGGGAACTGGGATAGTCGCCGCAATAACTCGTGAACGCAGAAGAGATGTTGGGTTTATAAGTGCCGCTTGCCGGTGGAGCGCCGGAGAAACCAGTATAAGGTAGGGGCGTGGCAGCGGAATCGTCGAGCGTGTACGTAAAGCTCGAGAAGGAACTATCGGTGGTGTCGCCCGCGACGAATTCGTAAACGTGCCCGCTCGGTGATTGCAGCACAAACTGGCGATCGGCACCTCCAAATCCCGATTCAGACCAACCGGTCAGCGTAACGGTAACTTTTTGGACCGTGGTGCCGGCGGGGAAAGCACTGGTCTGGACTGTAATGGCGGACCAGCCGACATCGGCAGCAGCAGATGGCATACTGAGCCCGCTAGTGCTGGTGAAGGTTTTGCAAGGAGAAGTGCAGCCGGTTTGAGCCCAACCCGCACTCGAAGCGAGCAGGAAAATTAGTGCGCTATAAACTAGTCGAATCTTCATCTTTGCGAAACTCATTTCTGGTACGTATCGTCAGCAGCTAGCTAAACTTTACTGTTTACCAACAAATGTCCAGAGTCTATCACGTAAATTCCCGTTGAAACTTGTTGATTGATTCTAGTACTGTTGAGAACGCAGTACACCGATCCATCAGGAAAAGAGGATAGTGAATGGACCCATTTCTAGGAGAAATCCGAATGTTCGCCGGCAACTTTGCTCCCGTAGGTTGGGCATTTTGCAACGGACAATTGTTAAACATCAATCAAAACACAGCGCTTTTCTCACTCTTGGGCACAACCTACGGAGGCAACGGCACTACGACGTTTGCCTTGCCGAATTTGCAGGGCAGAGTGGCCATCCATCAGGGCCAAGGCGCCGGATTAAGTCCGTACGCCTTAGGCCAAACCGGCGGGGTGGAAAATGTGACGCTCACGACGGCAGAGATGCCGTCGCATTCGCACACGACGAGCACATCAAGCGGCGCCCCGGCAGCCCAGGCCCGACCCTCCGGCAATATCCCCGGCTTTTCTCAGAGCGCAAATATATACAGCAACGGCGCCGGGGATTCTTCATTTAACAACTCGTTCATCCAACCGAGTGGAAGCGGGCAACCACACACGAATATCCAGCCGTATTGCGCGGTGAACTTCATCATCGCTCTACAGGGCGTTTACCCTTCACGCAGCTAATGACTCCGCAAATTGAACTTCGGCCCGCCGAAAGCAGTGACGAAGAGTTTTTTTATTGTCTATTTGCAGAAACGCGGGCCGGGCAGTTTGCGGGGGTTGGATTACCGGCACCCAAGATAGAGCAGTTAATGCGGATGCAATTCCGTGCCCGCGAAGCGGCTTACTTGCGGGAGTATCCGAACTCTGAACGCGTAGTCATCTCAGTTGGCGCTGAGAAAGCCGCAACTTTGTGGTGTGACCAAACGGACCGCGACTTGCGGATAATCGACATCGCCGTTTTACCCCGTTTTCAGGGGCGCGGGATTGCAAGAACGGCTATGCAGAATGTGCTGAGGCGTGCAGCGACGGAGCGTAAGACGGTGCGCCTGAGCGTAAGAAGTGAAAATGCGCGGGCGCGGGCACTGTACGAGCAATTGGGATTTCGGGTTTGCGGCACAGGGGATTTTTACGTCGAGTTGACGTGGCATGCGGCGGACATTCGCGAAGCCAGCTAGCCTCCTGTCGCAGCGGTAGAGTGCCGAAAAGAAGAAGGCATCGGCTTGACTGAGCTAGTTCAGTACACAGACACCGAAACAAACCGGTGGAAGGAGTGGTTCAGGGCACACCCGGTAGGCACTCGATCCCACTGCGTACTGCGAAGGCCTGTAATGTGCGAGCCCTACTTTTTCGCGAATGAAATCGTTTCTTGAACACGCGAGGGTCGGGTTAGAGAACCCGGACTCGGACCAATATCCGCCGACCGGGACGGTGGACGAACTGTTCGCATCGGAGAGCAGCCGCAGATTCAACTCGGCAGGTTCATCCTGCGGGCACAAGCGAACGATTGGAACGAGACACAGCCTCTCGGGTTCGCAGATGTCAGGGCGAGCAGGCACAAGATGGTTTGGCAGGCGCTCCTGGATGGTGTGCACCAACGCGCTCAACTGGCAACCTTGTTACCCCAGCAAGATTCGATGGCAGGTGTGATACACGACCTGATCCTGACGGATGCGATGCAGTAGGACGACTCCGCACGGCAGCTCCTGATCCCCCGAGCTAGGGCCTGTTGGCGAGGGTCGGTTGACAGTTTGATGCCCTTGCGGCATACCTAGCAGGTCCGGATGGCAGATTTCTGGATCTGGGCACAGGAGTCGGACACCTCTCGATTGCCATGGCCGAGGCCTCGGTTCTCGCTCCGAATCGCGGCGGTCGATAGCTGGAGGCCTTCTCTCTCACTTCCGCCGAAGCACGTGAGTGCTGCCGGGTTCGCGGATCGGATGAGCCGCCCCAGCGTTGCTTTTGCATTGACACTGTTGACGGGAAGTGATGTACTTGGTTTCGATTAACACCAGGCTTTCTTTACGGCGGGAGGGATTGTGGGCAAGAATTTCTTTCTTTATCTTCTGGCGTTAACGTATGGTGCGAATACCTACGCACAGCTGGCGAATACCACGTCGATTGTCGGAACAGTTACAGACAGTGCGGGCGCGGTAATGGTTGGAGTGTCCATTACAGCCGTGAACACCGGCACGCAGGACACCTATACAGCGGTGACCACCGCCGAGGGTGACTACACGATCGAATTTGTAAAAGTGGGGACTTACAGAATCAAAGCCGAGCACCCGGGATTTGCGCAAGTGATCAAGAACGGTGTCACGGTGGATTACAACCAGACGGTGCGTACGGATTTCGTGCTTCCGATTGGTGAGGTTTCACAGAGCATCGAAGTAGCCGCAACCACGCCGCCGATCTCAACCGACGATGCGAGCGTGAAAGAAGTCATCGCTCAAAAGGTCATTGCGGATCTGCCGCTGAACGGTCGCGACCCTCTTCAGCTAGCCACCATGACGCCTGGCGTCCTGCCGGGCCAAAAGGCTGCAAACGGGGTTCCGCCGGGCGAGGATTTCATCGGCGCGGGGACACGGGAAATCCAGAATAGCGTCTCTCTCGATGGGATCGCGATCATGAACAACCTGATCACGACCGTGCCTTATCACCCTTCGGTAGATGCTATTCAGGAATTCGAGGTACAGACCGGCACGTACTCGGCGCAATACGGCGCATACCTGGGCGCTCATCTCAACCTAGTTACGAAGAGCGGTACCAACCAGTTTCACGGCGCCTTGTATGAATTCTTCCGGAACGATGTGCTCGATGCCCGCAATTTCTTCCTGAGCCCGACTTCTCCCAAAGCCCCTTTGCGCCAGAACCAGTTCGGATTCGAGATAGGTGGCCCGGTCTGGATTCCGAAACTCTATGATGGGCGTAATAAGACGTTTTTCATGGCCAATTACGAAGGGCTGCGGCTAGTGAAGGATGTTACTTCGCTTGACACCGTGTTGACGCCGCTGATGCGACAGGGCAACTTTTCTGAATACAAGCCGCAACTCAAGTCTGTCAATGGGCAGACTTTCAGCGGCAACATCATTCCGACTTCGCTACTGTCACAGCAAACGCTGAAAGTTCTGCAGTACATGCCGCTGCCTAATCTTCCAGGTATCACCAACAATCTTGTCGCGTCGTACCCGAATAACGACCGCTATAACCAGACGATAGACAGAATCGATCAGAATATCGGGAATAATATCCGTTTATTCTTCCGCTATGCGTGGAACAACGAACAAATCCTGACGGGCGCCACCAGCGTCTACAATGAGACGGTTGTTCCTGTGGAAACGAGAAACTGGGTTGCCGGATACACCCAAACGATCACACCGAACATGGTGAATGATCTGCGCGTGGGCCGACAGCATCTCGTGACAAATGCTTTGAATTACTGGTACGCGAATAATCTGAAAGATGCGGGTACGGCGCTCGGCATTCCGGGGTTCACTGGCGACACAACTTTCAACGATCCGGGAATTCCGGTTTTCACCAACTCGGGTTTCATGTCCTTAGGCAATGGGTCGACGAACTGGTTTCAATTCGACACGACGTGGCAGGGGACCGACTCCTTCACGTGGACTCATGCAGCGCATACCCTGATTTTCGGGGCGGAACTGCGCAAGCTGATTACATCGCGTTCGGCGGTGAATCAGCCGAATGGGAACTTCAACTTTACAAACACATTCACAGGGTTTCCGCAAGCCGACTTCATGCTCGGGCTGCCGCAAAGCGATACGACGCCGGGCCCGGAGATCAGGAACCAAGTGGCCGAATGGCGCGACGGATTCTTTGTCGTCGATAACTGGCAGGCTTCAAAAAAACTCACGCTAAATCTTGGCTTACGATATGAACTGCCGACAGTTCCGTACACGGTCAACGGATACGCGCGGATCCTCAATCCCCAGCAGACGGCCCTTCTGCCAGCAAACCCGCCGCAGCCAGGCTTTGAACTGATCAATCCCAATCACAAGAATTTTGCACCGCGCATCGGCTTGGCGTATCGCGTCACCGACAAAACCGTTTTC
>JAFAUR010000979.1 GCA_019243205.1 Acidobacteriaceae bacterium
GGCCTTCCACACCGTCGTCTTTGCATTGATTGATCCGGAATTCGCCAAAGATCAACTCGTGCTGCTCACTCGCGAATGGTATATGCACCCGAACGGACAACTGCCTGCGTACGAATGGGCTTTCGGCGACGTGAACCCGCCCGTCCACGGGTGGGCCAGTTGGCGCGTCTTCCAACTCGATCGCGACCAAAGACGTCGCAGGAATCCCGAGGACCCGGGTGATCTTGCTTTTCTAGAGCGAGTCTTCCACAAGTTGATGTTGAATTTTACCTGGTGGGTGAATCGCAAGGACACCTCGGGGAGAAATATCTTCCATGGAGGATTTCTTGGGCTCGATAACATCGGCGTTTTCGATCGAAACGCACCGTTGCCAAACGGTGGACACATCAGCCAATCCGATGCAACCAGCTGGATGGCGATGTTCAGCCTGAATCTCATGCGCATCGCACTCGAACTCGCGCAACACAATCACGTCTATGAAGACATAGCTACCAAGTTCTTCGAGCACTTCCTGTACATCGCGCGGGCAATGACCGATGTCGGAGAACAGGGAGTCGGGTTATGGGATGAAGCCGACGGGTTCTTCTACGATGTGCTCAATTTTCCGGACGGGCGAACGATTCCTCTGAAAGTGCGTTCCATGGTGGGTCTGATTCCGTTGTTTGCGGTCGAAACGCTGGATCCCGAGTTACTCGACAAGGTACCGGAGTTCTCAGAAAGGCTGCAGTGGTTTCTGAACTATCGTCCGGATCTCGCTGCCTTGGTTTCTCGCTGGAATGCCCGTGGCTCCGGCAACCGTCATCTGCTCTCTCTGTTGCGCGGTCATCGGATGAAGCTCTTATTGAGGCGCATGCTGGAAGAAACAGAGTTCCTGTCAACTTTTGGAGTTCGCTCCCTTTCGCGCATACATGCCGTTCATCCTTATAGCTTCAACTGGGATGGACAGGTGATGAGGGTGCGGTATGAGCCCGGCGAATCGCGGTCGGGCATGTTTGGCGGGAACTCGAACTGGCGCGGACCCATATGGTTTCCGGTCAACTTCCTTATCATCGAGTCTCTTCAGAAATTTCATGATTACTACGGAGACGATTTTCGAGTCGAGTGCCCAACCGGCTCGGGCACGCTCATGACCCTCAAAGAGGTGGCCGCTGAACTTAGCCGTCGGCTGGTGCGACTGTTCCTTGCGAACGAAAGCGGCTTTCGACCGAGTGACCCTGATAATTTTCGGCGCTCAACCAACCGCCACTTTGGTGAGCATCTCAGTTTTTACGAATATTTTGATGGAGACACCGGCCGAGGTGTAGGCGCATCGCATCAGACTGGTTGGACAGGTCTCGTTGCCAATCTGATCGATCAGAGCTGCCGGTAATGAAAGCTTTGACGGAACGAAATATTTGGGCGTTCGTTGAGTAATGAGTTAACGGGCGTGCGATAACGCTAAAACAATATCGGCAAAGTTCAGTACTTTTGAGGTACCGTGAAAAGTGTCCTTTTCTTTATTCTGCTGGCCGCTGGGGCCTTGGCACAGGAGTCCTATGATGCACTCCTCCAGCGTTGGGATTACGATCGTCGCACTCCGCTCGACATAAAGGAAGCCGGGCTCCAAAAGCGCAATGGCGTCGCGGTCTACGACATAACGTTTGCCAGTCCTGTAGGCGATCGCGGCAGATACGTCGGCCCGAACGCCGGTCTTGTTACTGCCTTCCTAGTGATACCTCCTGGACAAGGTCCATTTCCAGCAGTGATTTACGGCCACTGGTGCATGCCGGGATCGGAGAAGAAGAATCGGACAGAGTTCCTCGATGAAGCCGTGGTGCTTGCGCACTCGGGCGTTATCTCGCTCCTACCGGACCACGTCATCGTTCACCCCGGTTTTGTGCAAGACAAAAGACCCTTAAACGACCAACAGGTGGCGGTAGAAGTACAACAGGACATTAATCTGCGCCGGGCGGCAGATTTATTGCTGGCTCGCGGCGACGTCGATCGGAGGCGACTTGCGTATGTGGGCCACAGTTGTGATGCTGCCGCGGGCGGCTTCCTTAGCGGCATAGACAAGCGTTTTAAAGCGTTCGTGATTATGGCTGGCGACCTCTCGTTCGAGATCGACAAGAGAACAAAAACAATGCAGGAATATCGCCAGAAGGTCGGGCCTGAGAAGTTCGATGCGTTCGCTGTCAGGTATTCCTGGATGGATGCTGGAAAATATGTCGCGCTCGCAGCACCTGCCTCAATGTTCTTGCAATATGCGAACAAGGAACCCTTTCTAAACGGCGATATCGCAAAACAATACCTCCAGATCGTGAGCGAACCGAGGAGGCTAAAGGTCTACCAAGCGGCTCACGCTCTCAATGCCGAAGCCACTCGCGACCGCATCGCTTTCTTGGCGAAGGAACTTTCTTTCGCGCCGCCGGATACCAAGGCCATAAACGCTATACCCGTTCTCTTCCAGCCACCGTGGCCCAAGTCTTGATTCACAGTAAACGCTGGGAATCAATCCAAGTGTTCGAGAGGCTTCGTGTATCTGTTCACCACGCTCATGGTGAAGCCTATGCCGAAATGATAGCGGCAACGGTTTTGGATTAATTTGAACGGACATCGAGACGGGTCAACTCGATCATGTTGGTTTTCGGGCGTAATTGCCAAATGAGTGGAACGCTTTGATAGGTGAGGGCCGGGAGGTCCGCCGCGTGGCGGACGATGCCTTTCTAAAGACGATCAAGGGTATAGCGGCCCGAATGGCGTCGCGACTTGCGTTCATGACTCCGGACCACCACAGAGTCCGGAATTTCGCCGTTCGCGACATAACCAAAGCGCAGCAGACGGCTATCTCCGCAGGACATCGCGACTGCCACAGGCCTGGGATGGCGACACGTATCCAAGCTCCTGTCGGACTTAGAGAAGGGATTATTCTTTCTGGTGCGCGACTCCGATGGACGCGTGAATTGGGCGTTTCCCGTCACGACCACCGTGACTCGACATAAGCTCACGTTCTCGACCGGCGAAAGCACTTTTGGCGCTTGAGCGGAAGATGCATTTGCTACGTCCTTCGTGCAAGGACGCCTACGAGATCAAAAGCTGCGGGTTCGTATCGATTCAGAATGCCATCACTGCACACCGCCCTTGGCCATGCAATTGGATGAGGAATTGCGCTGGCATGTCGCTTCAATAGGTGCCGCGCCGTTGCTATTCGAGCCGGATATACAGTGGGACAAGTTTCGCGGGCCAAACATCATCCACGACTATTGAGAGCAAACTGTGTTCTTACGGTCAGAAGAACATGCCCGCGAGTAGGGACGCACAGATCGACAGGCGAGTGGCAGCTATCGCTCATTAGAGCAGGTCGCATTTTCGG
>JAFAUR010001026.1 GCA_019243205.1 Acidobacteriaceae bacterium
TATTACTATCTCGCGGCGACGCCCACTTCCTCGTACCTGAAGGGACTCTACAAGTATCCGCAGGCGGAATTTCCGTACGCGCGACTGGTAGAGGAAAGCCGGCGCCGCACCCGTCTTGATCCTGAATTCGAAATTGAGGATACCGGCATATTCGCTGAAAACCGTTACTTCGATGTTTTCGCCGAGTACGCGAAGCGCGATGTCGATGATATTCTGATTCGCATCACCTTGGTGAATCGCGGTCCCGAAAGCGCCGAGATCACCTGCCTGCCTACGCTTTGGTTCCGTAATACCTGGACCTGGGGCGGTACAGAAGAACCCGCGTCCAAACCCAATTTGACACGTTCGAACTCGGGCAATCTGGAAGTTATCCATCCCATTCTGGGCCGTTTCTTTTTCACGCTCGACGGCTGCCCCGAACTGCTATTCACTGACAACGAGACAAACGCCGAGCGCATATGGGGCGCGCCGGGAAAGAACCGCTATTCGAAAGACGCCTTCCATGAATACCTGATCAAGGGACGGGGAGACGCGATCAACATAAACCTGTCCGGCACGAAAGCCTGCGCCGTCTATCGTTACCACCTGGAGGCCGGAGCGGAAGTCGTTCTACAGTTCCGGCTTGCTCGGGACAACTCGCCCCAGCTTCCCCGCTCCGAGTGGGAAAGCGTTTTCCAGGCTCGCATCGCGGAAGCCAAACGGTTTTACTCTGGTATGGCTCCGTGGCTCGATGCAGACGCACAAGCCGTTATCCATCAGGCGTACGCGGGGCTCTTCTGGAGCAGGCAGTTTTATCACTATGTTGTCGAAACCTGGTTGGATGGCGATCCGGGAATGCCGACGCCTCCGGCGAGCCGGCTTACAGGCCGCAACCACCGCTGGCGTCATCTGTTTAATGAAGACGTCATTTCGATGCCGGATAAGTGGGAATATCCTTGGTACGCCGCCTGGGACCTTGGATTCCACGCGGTTGCGATTGCCCCGGCAGATCCGGACTCTGCGAAAGCGCAGCTCGCGCTATTTCTGCGCGAATGGTACATGCATCCGAACGGCCAACTGCCGGCGTATGAGTGGGCGCTGAGCGATGCCAATCCTCCCGTTCACGCCTGGGCGGCGTGGCGCGTGTTCAAAATTGATGCACGTGTAAACAAAAAACACGATTTTCCTTTCCTCGAGCGCGTCTTTCACAAGCTCCTGATGAACTTTACCTGGTGGGTGAATCGCAAGGATTCCGAAGGCGCGAATGTGTTCGAGGGCGGCTTTCTCGGGCTCGACAATATCGGCCTTTTCGATCGCAGTGCCGATTTGCCTGCGGGTTGGCTATTGGAACAATCAGACGGGTCGAGTTGGATGGCGATGTACTGCCTCACCATGCTGAAGATGGCGCTCCAGCTGGCCGTGGTGGACGATACGTATGAGGACATCGCGAGCAAGTTCTTCGAGCATTTCTTGTACATCGCTGATGCCATCAATCATCACGAAGGTGGGTTGTGGGACCAGGAAGATGGTTTCTATTACGACCGGCTGCGAATGCCCGATGGCTCGCGGCAGCTCCTTAGGCTTCGCACAATCGTCGGTCTGATCCCGCTGATTGCGTGCGACACACTGGAGGCCTCAACCCTTGAAAGATTTCCTGGGTTTCGCAAGCGCCTGGAGTGGTTCGTCCAGAATCGGCCGGATTTGACGGAAGGCTTGGCGTCTATGACCGAAACCGGAGAGAACGAACGCCGGCTGCTGTCGGTCGCCAACCGGACCCGCCTCGAACGCATCCTGGCACGCCTGTTCGATGAAAGCGAATTTCTGTCTCCTTACGGCTTACGGTCCCTCTCGCGCTTTCATAAGGATCACCCCTACTCGATCCAGCTCGACGGCCACTCATTCCGCGTTGATTACGATCCGGCCGAATCCACATCGGGATTGTTCGGAGGCAATTCCAATTGGCGCGGGCCTGTCTGGTTTCCCATGAACTTCCTTCAGCTTGAGGCGCTACAGAGGCTCGGACACTATTTCGGAGACAGCTTACTGGTCGAGTTTCCTACCGGCTCGGGAAACAAGATAAACTTGACCGAGGCCGCCCGGGAGCTGTCGCGGCGATTAACCGAGTTGTTCTTGCGCGACGACAAAGGACACCGGCCCGTGTACGGCAAAAATCAGCTATTCCAGTGTGATCCGCACTTCCGCGACTACATCTTGTTCTATGAGTATTTTCATGGAGATACAGGGGTGGGCCTGGGCGCGAGCCATCAGACGGGCTGGACCGGGATAGTCGCCAAGTTGCTCACACAATGCGGCTGTCGCGTCAGGACCGTTTCCGCCCCGGTGCATGAGGAAGCCACCATCTAGTAGACTGGTAATTTACCGGAAGGTGGTGAAGTTCTAGTTGGCAGAAGTGCACCTGCAGGAGGGCGAAACGCTCGAAAGCGCGTTGCGCCGGTTCAAACGCAAGGTTCAACAGGAAGATATCGTCAAGGAAATCAAGCGTCACTCGTTCTACCTGAAACCAGGCGAAAAGCGCCGCACCAAAGAGGCGCTGGCGCGCAAGCGTAATCGCAAGAAGCGCCCGCGAGAGATCGAATAGATTTCAGTCACAAAGAAGCCCGGAATCTGCTGAGGATTCCGGGCTTTTTGCTGTCAAGCAACTGTCGTCATGGAGCAGGCCGGATGCGCCCGTCACGCATCTCGATAGTTCGGTCGGCGAACGCGGCCGCCTCCGGGTTGTGAGTGATCATGAGTATGGTCTGCCGCGTGCGCTTATTCAGATCGCGCAAGACATCCAGAACTGCGTTGGAATTTGCCGTATCGAGGTTGCCCGTCGGCTCATCGGCAAGGAGGATCGCCGGCTGATTTACCAGGGCTCGAGCAATCGCCACTCTTTGTTGCTCACCGCCGGATAGAGCGCGCGGCTTGTGATCTAAACGGTTGCGAATTCCCAGCAACTCGAGCATTTCGTCGAAATTCGCGGCTCTTTGCCGCGCGTG
>JAFAUR010000995.1 GCA_019243205.1 Acidobacteriaceae bacterium
AGAATACCGGACCAGCGATTGCAGAGTCCCTGCTACATCGGCTCGAGTGAGCCATTGAAGCTGGGCTATGTGATCGAGGACTACGTATTACACATGCAGCATCATCTTGACTTGCTTTTCAGGCGGCCCGTGATTACGCAGTATGGCATCAAGCCTAGTTCCTAGGTGTGCCGCGCCCGGCCTTGGTCCAGGATAACGGGCAACCCGGACATTGGCGAACGGAGGAAGACTTGCCGGTAGTAATCTGCGACTCAGCGCAAGCTCAGTCGACCTCGAGAGAAGCAGCGCAAAACTCAAGATCGAGTGGCGTGTGGATTCGGCACCAAGCAGGCAAAAATCTCGCGATAGAACTCTGGGTGCGATTGCCAGGTTTGGGCAGTAACGATACGGCCGTCGCGAACGGCTTGCTGACTCATGAAAGTGGCGCCAGCTTGCTCAGCTTCGAATCGGACATGTTCATAGCAGGTGACACACTTATCCTTTGTGAGACCAGCAGCGGCGAGTACCTGGATCCCATGGCAGATACCGAAGATCCACTTTTGGTGTGCATCGAATTGTCGGACTAGCTCGAGTAGGCGGCGATCGTTTCGGAGGTACTCAGGTGCACGACCGCCCAGAACGAGAATGGCATCGTAATCGCGCACGTCTACCTGATCGAACGAGAGGTCGGCCTGGATCCCGTAGCCGGGGCGTTCGACATACGTATCCCAGCCCGGCTCAAAGTCGTGCATCACAAGGTGCAAGCGTCGCACAGAAGGCGCAGCGACGCGCACATCCCATTCTTGTTCGCGAAACCGATGAACGGCGTAAAGAGCTTCGTAGGATTCACCGCCGTCGCCCGTAACGACTAGTATCTTTGGCATTCGTCAGCGTTATTCTATCGCCGGCTTCTAAGCAACAGTGCGGCAACGCACTCCTGGGATGGCACCATCGGAACGGCTGCCGAGCTACCTGGGGCGCTGACCTGTGCAATGCGCGCGATCAGCGTCGTGCCTACCTGAAAAGCCGAGGTGCAAAATCGTTCAGGCACCGACGCCAGGTGAGCCATTCGTGTGCCGTGCCGGGGGACTCGAAGTAAACGTTGTGGATGCCCGCGTTTGTAAGCGTGTCGCTGAAGTTCTTCGTCCCTGGGCCTTCGGCAGATCCGATGCCGAGGAATAGAACCTTCACCTTCTTGTTGAATGCTGCCGGGTCGGCGAACGCTCCGCCGCAACTGGTCTTCGGGTCGAAAGTGGTGTCCCGGCCGGCGCAGCTCCCGCTGAAGCCTCCGAGGTATGCGAATTTGTCGAGATTGTTGAGCGCCGTCTTAAACGTCTGAGCTCCGCCCATCGACAAACCCGCCATTGCGCGATTGTCGCGTCCCGGCAGCACCCGATAGGTGCGCTCGATTATGGGGATAAGATCTGTGAACATCATTTCGGTGAATGTTTCTCCCCAATTCGGCGGGAAGCCCGGACGACTTGCACCGCGTGCTCCCAGGCCGCCAGGAACGTCAGCCATAGAGCGCCTGGCGACAACACTCCGAGCCCAATACAAGCCCGCATCCTCGCCGGGCTTCACCGCATTCAAGTTATCCATCACGATGATCATCGGGTTTGCCTTCTTCGCAGCGATCAGGTTATCCATGATGAAATCCACATGCCCCTGAGTCGGCCAGCCCTGCTCGTTCTCGCCCCACCCGTGTAGCAGATACAGAACCGGGTACCGGGTGTTCGCATTCGCATCATAGTCCGGCGGCGTGTACACGTAGCACCGGCGCCATTTGCCGGTCACCTTGGAGAAATACCAGCGCTCGCGTACGTCGCCGTGCGGTACGTCTTTGGGTGCGTAGAAATCGGCATCACGCGCGGGGATCTCGATCCCGCTGTTATCCCACCCAGAGCCGAAGAACGTTCTGGTGGCGGGATCTGCCATGACTGCACCATCCACGACGATGCTGTAATAGTGGAACCCTTCCACCTGTGACGGTATTGTCACTGTCCAAAGTCCGTCCGCTCCGCGCGTCATGTCGTGCACGCCTCCAAGCCGGACTTGAAGCTTTTGCGCATCCGGCGCAGATACGCGAAACGCGACGCGGTGATCTGGATACATGCACGGATATGGCGCTCCCGGTATATTGAGCGACGAGGGCTGGCACTCGTCCGCCGTCTGCCCCAAACACAACCCACAAGTGAGTGCGATCAAAATAAGCGCTGATTTCATGAATGCTCCGTTTCGATAATGCTCTACTACCATTCGGCTACCGATCCTCACGGCTCCGTATATCATCACAAAGTGCGTCACACACTTGTGGCACTCACTGCGCTGCTGAGTAGCCAAATCGCGGCTTCGCAATCTGTCTTCACATTCCGTCCCGACGATCCGAAGGCCGTGTACGCAATCGCTTCCTCCTCCGACACGGACCAGAGCTCGACACTTCAAGGCGCGATCGATCACCTGCAGGAAACGACACATCACGGGGTCGTCTTCGTCGCCGAAGGACGTTATCGCATCGAGCACACGGTCCACGTATGGGCCGGCATTCGCCTCATCGGCTACGGCGCACATCGCCCGGTCTTCGTTCTGCCTCCACACTCCGACGATTTCCAGAGCAGCCCGGACCACTACATGCTCTGGTACACCGACGAGCGCACACCAGCCGGCCAACCCATCGCGGACGCTAGCGAATTCACGTTCTACAGCGGCCTCAGCAACATCAATTTCGAGCTGGGGGACGGTAACCCGGCCGCCGTCGCCATCCGATTCAACGTGGCGCAACACAGCTTCATCACGCATGCAGATTTCAA
>JAFAUR010000210.1 GCA_019243205.1 Acidobacteriaceae bacterium
ATATTCCACTGATCACCGTAATACTTGAATGAAATGTTCTTCTCGAGCAGGACGTCGCCGATGTTCCGGACAGTGGATGGTGGAACAGTGAATACGGTATTGTTGGCGTTCGTGTCCGCGAAAGCATTCGAGCCGTTCGCAAAATAACCTGGGTTGTAATTGTTCAGAAGATAGTAGTGTCCAGGAGCGCACCGCGGGTCGGTGAGGCGCGGCAGGCCGTCGAGGTAACTCAAAACGGAACCGACTCCAGGCTGGTCCGAATCGGAGCAGTTGGTGTAACTGCCGCCGCCGTATGAAGGCGATCCCGCAGAACCTCCGCCGTAGCCGTCATCCGAGTACCAGTTGTTCGTTCCCGGCGCTGCATCCGGATCCTCGATTTCGTCGACGACACCGGCGTTGGGAGTGCCGGCTGCCACTATCTGATTGTGCGGCGGCTGAGCCGGATTGCCCTTCGCGTCGCTGAACCAGATCGCATCACCGGTACCCAGCATGATGTGGTTTGCGCCGGTTCCCCCCATCACCGCCTGATGGAAGTTGTCGCTCATCGAATAAGTATCTGCAAGCAATTTCAGATATGGCGCATCGCCTTCCAGCACGTTATAGAATCCCATCGCGGTGGCGCCTTCACCTGTCGACTCATCACTGAAATTTGCGGGTTGAGCCTTTCCGTTCGAGCCCGCGCCTATTGTCACCTCGACCCATGGAAACAGATCCGCCTGGCAGCCGCTCGGGTTCGCCTGTGTCCCGTAGGCAGCGTTGCAGTCCAGCTGTTGCCACATCTGATAGAAACGGTGCACCGGGCTGGCAGTATACGAATCGTACGGCAAAGTCGCCGACGTCAGCTGGAAGGGGCCAGCCGGAAGATTGCCGTTGTTCGGAATGCGCTGATCGACGGTCTTTGAGTTTTGTCCCGTTCCCCCGCTCGTCAAATATTGGTAATACTCCGGTGCAAGCCCATTCTCTGCGGCTTGAGCGTCCTGCAGACTCGAGAACGGAGGGTTCGTCGGGCCCCCGACCAACACCGGAGGCAGTTTCGAATAGATTGATTTACTCATCGGACTGTTTTGATATCCGTCTTCGGCCGTATCCACCGCCGTGTATTGCATGGCTTCGGAATAGTTAGGACCAGGCGTTCCGTCCGCCTTGATGATGTGGCGCGAAAGCAGGTTATTCACCGTTTCGCCCGCCTTCGGTTTATACGTAGCAAAGATGTGATCGAACGTTCTGTTTTCGCCGATGATGACGATCACGTGTTTGATCGGCGTCCGTGTCGAAGGTGCGGTCGTGCTTTGAGCCGCCTGCTCTTGCGCAGGCAGCGCAGACACGTTCCCCACGACGAGTTGAAGCAGTGAAAGACCAACAGAAGTCCTGCGCAAACATGCGACCGACCGTTTCCAAAATCTTTTCAAGATTGGTATCTCCTTTGGGGCTGGTGTCAGAACACCAGGCCCAGCCTGCACGACGGAAATAACGATTTTGTGCGAGCTCAATGAAAGTTACGTTACGGTTTGTGAATCCGCGCGCAGCGAATTGCGTTGACACGCTGGAAGCGAACGAACATACTAGTGCAAATACGCGGAAGCCAAGTTTCTGAGTCTCAGTTCGACGCTGATAACGCTAGCTGACGCTAGGGAGATTTCGAATCATGGTCAGGAACGTAATGTTGGGATTCATCGGGACCTGCGCACTGATCCTGATCCCGCTGCCCGCATTCGCTCAGGTGACTGGAACTATTTCGGGGACAGTTACAGATGCGACGGGTGCTGCTGTTTCCAACGCAAAGATTACCGTTTCGGCACCTGCAACGGGCGCGTCACGTGAAGCGCGAAGTGACAACTCCGGTCAGTATGTCGTTCCCCTGATAGGGGTGGGGACTTATACCGTCAGCGCGGAACTGCCCGGGTTTCGTACCGAAGAATTGCAAAATGTTGTTCTGCAAACCAATGAGCAACGTGAGGTGAATTTTACGCTTTCGCCCGCCACTCTGCAGCAGAACGTGGAGGTTAGCGCGACGCCTGTTGCCGTTCAGACGGCCAACCCTACGCTTGGTCAGGTGATCACGTCCCAGGAAGTGGCTGACCTGCCGTTGAATGGCCGCGACTTCGTCCAACTTGCAACGTTGACGCCCGGTACCGCTCAGGAAACAAATCCAAACAGCTTTTTCAACGGCGGCCCCAGCAGCGAGGCATCAGCGCGCGGTTCTTTCTCTCTCTCCGTGGGCGGATCGAGAGCGAACAATACCGATTGGCTGCTCGATGGCAACGACAACAACGAACTCACTGCGGGCGCCATCGCCATCCTGTCTTCCATCGACTCCATTCAGGAATTCAAAGTTCTCACCTATAACTACTCCGCGGAATATGGAACGCGTGGGGGACCGACCGTCCTTGTCACTACCAAGTCGGGTTCGAACGAATTGCATGGAACGGTGTTCGAATTCTTTCGGAACACTCGTCTCGACGCGCGCAGCTTTTTCGCTTCCTCGACGGAGAAGTTCAACCTGAATCAGTATGGGTTCTCCGTGGGCGGTCCCATCAAAAAGAACAAACTTTTCTTCTTCGGAGATTTCGAACAAAAATACCAACGCCACGGGATTCCGTTTACCGGGATTATGCCGACCCTTGCGCAGCGCAACGGCGACTTCACCGACGATGCGTTCGGGAACCCCAATACCGTTAAACTCTTCAATCCGTACGCCACGCAGGGCACGGACGCGAATCCAACTTACATCCCGTTCATGTGCAACAGCGCGGGAAATGCCCTTCCCGCCGCGCACAACGGCAGTCAGTCGTCCGGAGCCCCGTGCAATGTGATCCCGCAAAGCCTTATCAACCCGATCGGCCGCAAGTTGATGGACATCTACCCCCTGCCGAATGCATACAATCCTGCGTTAGGTTACAACTACGTGAGCCAGCCGGTGAGAAAGCTTAACGAAGGCAAATTCGATTTCCGCATAGACGCAAACATCACCAGCAAGGACACACTATTTGCCCGCTTCAGTTACGATCAGGCAGACTCATACGTCCCTGGCGGTGCTCCTACGCTTGCCGAACAAGGCGCCTTCGCCAGCAATCAGAGCATCATCAACCACGCGCGTAATGTCGTCCTGTCGGAGACGCATATTTTTTCGCCCGCAACGGTGAATCAGATCAGTTTTGGCTTCAATCGGATTTTTAACTACATTACGTCCCAGGGAGACGGAAGCTGTGCCTCAGCCGCTCTGGGCATCCCAGGCGCCAATTTGGGCGGCAACAGTTGCGGGCTGACATCGGTTTCGATGGAGGGCATCTACTGGTCGCTGGGTGATCGCGGATATACGCCGTTCACCGGAGGTACCAACGTATGGATGTTCTCCGACGCCCTTGACTTGGTCCGGGGCAGTCATGACATTCGCGTGGGCGGCTCCATTCGAGCCAACCAGCTGAATACCGTTGCGGTCGGATTTCCGAACGGTTTCTGGATTGTCAGCGGTCTCTGGACCGGAGATCCCGCCGCGGATGTTCTCACCGGACTCGTCAGCGGATCGATCCACGATCAGGAGTTCGGAGGCGGAAATACGGGCCGTCGCTGGAAATTGTTCCGGCCGTACATTGAGGACAATTGGCGCATTGGGAAGAACCTGACATTAAATATCGGTTTGGCATGGGCGCTGTTGAAGCCTCAAACGGAAGTGGGCAACCGCCAGGCGGACTTCAATCCAGCAACCGGCACGTTTCTGATCCCGGGAGTGAACGCGGGGGCATCGGCGGGAATCCAAATGGACCTGACCGCTCTTGAGCCACGCGTCGGAGCTGCCTGGAAGCCATTCAAGACCAATACCGTCTTTCGCGGCGGTTTTGCGATCTATCACGATTCCTCCTGGAATCAGGGCGCGCAGGGTCTTTGGCAGAATCCCCCATACTACGCGGAATCAGATGAGTTTGCTTTCGGCGGAACCTGCACATTCGCGACTGCCATATGCGCCGCACATGGGTTGACGCCAACCGGAATTAGCATGTCATCGGGCTTCCCTACCTTCACCGCGCCGCCCAATCCGGCGGACTTCACCGGAACCATCCTCGCGCAAAACACGAATTTCAGGCAGGCCCGGATCAAGCAGTTCAATGTCAACGTCGAACAAGAGATCCCCGGACAAGTCGTACTGACGGTCGGCTATGCGGGTTCCCGTAACTCTCACATCCTGGAGTTCGGTAACGACATCAACATCACAACGCCAAGTGCTTGCGGTGTCATCAAAGGATATACCCTAGGGTGCGGAGCTGGGGGAGCTTTTTATGGCATCCCGTATCCGGCGTTCCCGTACTCAACTATCGATAATATTTTCGACGCTGGACTCGCGGATTACAACTCTCTACAAATCAAGGCGGAAACGAAGAGCACCCGATACGGCATTTACGCGCTCGCAGGATACACTTACTCGCGGGCTTACGACACGGGATTCACCGATGGGCTGGGAAGCGTAATCGGCGCCACCTATTTCCCGCTCCCCCGTTGGCAGAGTCTGGATTGGGGACTCTCCCAGATCAATCTCAATCACAATTTCACGGCCAGCGTCATCTATCAGCTGCCGTTCGGCAAAGGTCGTAAGTTCGGAAGTAATTGGAACGGAGTTACTAACGCCGTTCTCGGCGGTTGGGAAGTAACCGTCATCGAAAAAGCGACTTCCGGATTTCCGATTTTCGTGATCGACAGCAACAACACGTCTGGCGCGGGATTGACAAACGCAAACGCTTCCTCGTATATAAGGCCCAACCAAACCTGCAATCCCGTGCTGAGTCATCCCGCGCTTTCCGAATGGTTCAACGTCAGTTGCTTTTCCCAGCCCGCACCCGGTGAACTCGGCAATGCTAACCGCACGCCCCTCTCCGGCCCGGATTTCGTCAATACTGATTTTTCAGTGATGAAGCACTTCCCTATCCGTGAGCGGATGAGACTCGATTTCCGGAGCGAATTCTTCAACCTCTTCAATCACGCTCAATTCGGCGCGCCGGGCGGTAACGGGTCGGGAGCCGATTTTAATTCTTCAACCTTTGCGGTAGTCAACTATACGGTAAACAATCCGCGGGTCATTCAGTTTGGTCTCAAATTAGCCTTCTAGCGTCTGGGCGGACTCTCTTTCTTCGCCTGGAACATGCCGCTGCTACGCACTTCGTTCTCCTGGCCCGGTTTGTGATAAGGTTGCAACCGTCAACAAAGACGAATAGACACCCACCGAGGTCTGGGTACACGTATGAGTTCCAGCCGGTCATGCCAGTCGCTTGCGTTCTCCTCCGCGCGGATTCCATCCCCCGACGGTCGGACACCTGGCGCGAAGCTACCTGACCATCCGAACGCCCCAGGCGCAGACGAGCTCGGCATTCTCTTCGAACAGTATTCGCGGTCCGTTCTCGGTGCGGCCTGCCGCGTCCTGCATGACCATAGTGAGGCGGAGGAAGTTGTTCAAGACGTGTTCCTCTACGTCCATCGGAAATCCCAGCTCTTTGACCCTTCCCGAGGCAGCCTGAAGGCTTGGATCATTCAGATTGCACTTACACGAGCCCTTGATAGAAAGTTATATCTGGCGCGAAAGCATTTTCATGCTGATCGGCATATAACGTGTCATCAACTGCATTCCCAAACAGACCTGGAGCGGCAAATCGATGCAAAGCTGACCCGGGCACGCCTGGAAACGGCCTTATCCGTGTTAACGGATCGTCAACGCCGGACGATAGAGTTCTTCTACTTTGAAGGGCTCGACTTAAGAGAGATCAGCGAGCAGTTAGGTGAGCCGCTTGGCAGCATACGCCATCACCTCTATCGCGGGCTCGCCCGATTGCGCAGGTGTTCTCTTCTTCACCCGCTTCGTTTGTAAATTATTTGTCTCGGCTGGTACAAGTTCTGGTTTTGCTTCGTATTACTCCGATAGAGGGCGCATGTTTGCGCTTCGGTAGGGGTACGACATGAGTAAACCGCGTTTCGCGTTTGATTCGTCAAGCGCTGTTGCCATTCTTCTTGTTGGCATCTGCCTGGCATTTTCAGGCTTTCAATTATCGGCCCAGTCGACATACGGCTCGGTTACCGGCTTGGTGACGGATCCGTCGGGAGCAGCGATGACTGACGCCCAGGTTACGTTAACGAACGCTGGCACGTCGGAAAAACGAACGCAAAGGACTGGGAGTGACGGGCTCTATATCTTCCCGAATCTGCTCCCCGGGCAATATAGCATTGACATCGAGAAATCGGGGTTCAAAAAGTACTCTCGCCTGGACGTCGTCGTACAGGTCAATCAGACTTCGCACATCGACGCCACAATGCAGGTTGGAAGCTTGAACCAGGTTGTGGAAGTGACCGCTGAAACTCCGCTGCTCCAGCCGGAAACTTCATCACTGGGAACGGTTGTGGGAGAGCGCACCGCCAATGAGCTACCTTTGAACGGTCGCAACATTTTTAACCTCACCACGGTTACTCCGTCGGTAATTCCGCAAGGAAACACACTCGGGACGGTAGTCGGCAAGAATCCTTTCGACTTCGCGAATTACCAGATCGGCGGATCCTTCGCGAACGAGGGCGCCATTTATCTCGATGGCGAGCCATTGAACACCGGCTATATCAACCTGCCATTGCTGGTTCCGACTCAGGATTCGATTTCAGAGTTCAAGGTCCAGTACAACAACCTGGGACCTGAATGGGGCAAGTTCGCGGGCGGCGTCATCAACATGAGCACCAAGTCGGGAAGCAACGCGTGGCATGGCGAACTCTATGAGTACCTGCGCAATAGGGTTCTCAACGCGAATGAGTTTTTCAACAAAACTTCCGAGCTTCAGAGCGGGCTAGAGAACAAGGCGCCGCCGTTCACCCAGAATCAGTTTGGCGGGACGGTCAGCGGCGCAGCTATCAAAAACAAAACCTTCTTCTTCGGCGGCTATGAAGGATTCCGGTTGCGCTCCGGCACAGTCTACACCACGACGGTTATGACGCCCGCTGAGCGAACGGGAAACTTTTCCGCCCCAGGACTTCCTACGATCTATGACCCGCTATCGGTCAATCCTAATTGCCCGGCCAGTGCCAACTGCGCCCGCACTGCCTTTCCCGGTAATATCATCCCTACAAACCGCATCAATCCAACGTCCACCTACCTGCTGGGCCTTTTCCCGCAGCCAACGAACAATGCGCTGACTAACAATTTCACGACCGCGGCAAGTTCGGGTGGGAATACCGATCAATACACAGCTCGGGTGGACCAAAACATCACCGACAAGCAGACGCTCTTCGGTAGGTTCACCTACTGGAAACTGCTCAGTCTGCCACAAGATCCGTTCAAAACGGGTCTTTGCAAAGATCGTTGTGAAGAGGACACGAACAGCAAGAGTTTCGCGCTTGGCTACACCTGGGTACTCACTCCCACAACCACCTTTAACTTGAATGCCAGTGTCGGCCGCTTCACCTACCTGCGCACACCGAAAAATGCGAATTTCGACGTCACTCAAGAGGGTTGGCCGGCAGCTTACAACGGCGCCGTCCCCAATATCGAGCGTGCACCGCTAACGCCTTGCATGGGGGTCAGTGACACGCTCGTCAGCTGCAGCCAGGGCCAGAGCGCCATCTCCGATTACGACACCATGTACAACCTTTCGCCGCAAATGACCATGGTGCGCGGACGCCACACCTTCACCTTCGGCGGCCAGCTTCAATACACTTACGACAATTATCTTCAGACCAATAATGGAGGCGGAATCATTTCGTTCAACGGTTCTTGGACTCAGAGTCTGGCGAGGAATGCAACGAGCGCCACGGGCGGCCTCGATTTTGCAGATTACCTGCTCGGATTTGGTCTCGGCGCCGGTGCTGCATTTGGTAACCAGACCACCGGCAATGTCGTTATTTCCCAGCCGGTCGCCGGTAAGGAGACCTATCGTGGGCTCTATTTTGGCGATAACTGGCACGCCTCAAGTAAGCTGACGCTTAACCTGGGCCTTCGCTATGAGCTGCAGGGCCCTTGGTCGGAACGCTACAACCGGTTGACTTACTTCGATCCTAGCGTCACAAATAGTACTGTGACCGGCTGCGGCGGTGCCCCGGGCAGCCCTTGTCAAGGAGATCTCTTCCTGGTGTATACCGGGCCCATCAAGAGCAGGAACAGTCTTCCGCTATTCAAGAAAAATTTCGCTCCTCGCATAGGAGCTGCCTACGCAGCCAACTCCAAGACGGTCGTCCGTGCCGGATACGGGATCTTCTTCATTCCTAACTTTGTTTCGTTCAACACGAATCCGTACATCGATCCTGTGAACAGCGGCACTTCGCCATTCTTCGCAAGCAACAACCAGGGGCTGTTCCCCGCGAGCACTTTGAACGCCACTAACTGCAATTTGACAGCGTCCGGGGCTGGCAACTTTAGTTGCGCTACTCCGGGCCCGTTCGGCCCGGGCCTTGTCGTCCCGCCTGGCCGCAACCCACAGCCCAACATATCCGCCTATGCCCTCCAGCAAGCCCCGCTGCAGGCGACCGGCTACACTCTGCAAAGGACTGGATATGTTCAACAATGGAATTTTGATATTCAGCGAGAACTGCCGGGCGGCTTCTTTGCGGATGTCGCATACGCAGGATCCCATGGTCTGGGTCTCCCGAATACGAACCAACCCGTCATCAATCAGATTCCGGATAGCTTCATAAACCAAGCCCAACAACAGTACACGGCAGGCCAGCCGGTCACAATCGCTCAACCTGTAGCTGCGTATCCGTTTAACGTGGCACTGCCTGGCAACCTGGGTCCCGGGCATCTCATTCAAGGACAACTCGATCGCGCGTTCCCGCAATACAGCGCAGTACAAGTGAACGGCCTCAGTTGTTGCTTCAGCAGATACAACGCCCTGCAGGCGACAGTACAGAAACACTTCTCAAGCGGGGGAACGTTGCTGGTCGCTTATACCAACGCCAAATTGATCACTAACACAGATACGCTCACGTCGTGGCTCGAAGGAGGCCAGACCGGCGGGGTCGGCACCCCCCAGGATTGGAATAACCTGTCCAACGAAACCTCGCTTTCGTCACAAAACGTCCGTCAATTGCTGGTCCTCAGTTATGTCGTCGATCTCCCGTTCGGTAAGGGCCACAGATTCATGAGCAACGCGAGCGGAATAACAGGCAAGCTCATTTCCGGCTGGGGCATTGATGGCACTACGTACTTCCAGACCGGATTCCCGTTGAAATTCCAAACGGCTTCGGGCACGCCGCTATCGGCACTAGGCTTGGGCATCGGGACTCTACGCCCCAACGTTGTTTCCGGCTGCAATCAATCAACCCCCGGCGACCCAGAGCAGAGACTTAACGACTGGTTCAACACCGCATGTTTCTCGGCTCCTCCCGCTTACGGTTTCGGTAACGAAGCCCGTGTTGATCCACATCTTCGCCAGGACGGTGTGAACAATTGGAACTTCGCAGCCTTTAAGAGAACAAGCTTCGGTCCTTCGGAGCGAATGTATCTTGAAATCCGGGGCGAGTTCTTCAATCTGTTCAACCGCCCGCAATTCGGGCCGCCCAACACTTCGTTCGGTAGCAACACCTTCGGAGTAGTGAGTTCCACTGTGGGGAATCCGCGCCTCGTTCAGTTTGGAATGAAGTTCGCATTCTGATCACGCTCGCCTTCAGGAGAGTTGCCCGACGGCATCTCTCTTGAAGGCCATCTCACCAGTGCTTTCGCGCGGCTTTCGATATGCTCAGTAGCTGCGAATGAAACGCCAGGTGGCCAATGGCCGCTTCAGCCGCCGCGACTTTCTCCGGCTATCGAGCTTCGCGGCCGCAGCGCCCATATTCAATGTAAGGTTTCCTCGCGGGTTGGATTTCACCCTCGAAAATTCGCCCACGTCGCAGAAGTACCTCATCGAGACCATGCCGGG
>JAFAUR010000236.1 GCA_019243205.1 Acidobacteriaceae bacterium
GAGAAGATCGAGCTGCGTGAACTTCCCGAGGTCGACATCGATCCATGAGAAGATCTGTCCCTCGGCGATGGGGCCGCGCTTCAAACCGCCCTGGGCATTGTCATAGGCCGTTGCATTATACTGGAGGCAGAGATTGACGCCGGCGTCTTGCGCCTTCTTGCGCACGCCGCCGAGGTCACCGAGCAGGTAGCTCATGTTCCAATCGAACTTGTCGGGGTATTGCGGCGGCCCTTGGGGCGCGTCACACGGTCCGGTGTCGGCGTAAGACGGGGGCGCCGTCACCGGGGCCAAGATCGCGAGCAGCATCACAGGCGCGAAGGCCCGAACCACCGGTGAGAAAATCCCCGTCACTGGCCATTGCATGTCGAACCCAATTGCTCACCGACCTCTCGGGCCGCGGGAAGGTGATTTCGATCGCCACGTTTTGCATTCGCTCGCCAGGATCAATGATGAGATCACTGATAGCCGGATGGTTACTGTTTCTCATACAACATCGTTACTGAAATTCGAAAGACTGAACATGTTTGATCTCAATATTTGTGCCCTCTATTGCATTCTTGTGACTCTTTTTCCTCTGCGTTTTCCCTTTGAAATTTTTCCCTTGGCCAAATACCCTGCCGGGTATAAGGGTTCGGCGGGGCGGACAATCGCCTGTCACCCTTGACCCGATCGCATCGACGTCATAGCCGAGCCTTGCACCTTCGCCATGGGTCCAAGTTGCGACAGGGCAAGGCGGGCTATTTGCGATTACACCGCACCGGCTTCTCCGGTCAGCGAGCGTTTGCTTTCGACAGAGACGGCTTATCTCGGGGTGCGCCTCGTCCTCCTCATGAAGGACGAACGCGACTGCCGGCGAGGCCGATCACCGAAATCATTTGCCGGCTTGCGGAGACATCATGGCTGCGTTCTCAAGGTTGCGCGGGTCATATCTGGCCTGGCCATTATGGACTTTCATGCTTGTCTCGCACTCCGGCGCGGCCGATTTGACTTCGGCGCCATCCCCTGTTCCCGGCCCCCCGCTTTGGGATGGCTTCTATCTCGGCGGTCATATCGGCTACTCTTTCACGCGCTCGAACTTTTCCGTTCTGCCCACCGGAAGCGGGGTTGGCGCCGATAGCGGCTCGACGACGCTGATCGATCGGCAAAACGGGATTCTGGGAGGCTACTCGGCCGGCCTCCAAGGGGGCGTGAATTATGTGCTGCCTTCACGGCTCCTGGTGGGGATGGAGTCCGACGTCACCTTCCTCGACCATGCACGCAGCTTTCGCTTCATCGGCCCGGAGGCGAACGGCCCCGACGTCGTCAGCGAAAAGCTCTCCTTCGTGAGCACGGCGCGCGGCCGCATCGGCGAGGTCGTCGGCAATTGGATGATCTACGGCAGCGCCGGTCTTGCGGTCGACCGTGACACCGTCTCGGTGTTGACAAACGGCGCAGTCACCGACACGGCTCTCAAGACGCATGTCGGCTGGACCTTGGGCGCCGGCGCCGAAGTGGGGCTCACCGGCAATTGGCGCGCCAAGCTCGAATATCTCTTCATGGATTACGGGCGCGCAGCGACGGACCTTTTTGCCGCGTCGCAACGCTTCTCCTCGGCGCAGGCCATTCATTCGCTCCGGCTGGGCCTCAACTACCAGTTCGGTTGGCCGGGGGAGCCTGAGAACGGGCCGAAGGACCAGGGGGCCAAGGGCGCGAAAGATTCTGACGCGGCAGACGACAAAGCAGGCAACGCTGACGGCAATTGGAGCCTGCACGCGCAAACGACGGAAATCTACCAGGGCAAGTTGCCGATGCACGCGCCGTTCTCGGGGCCGCAAAGCTTGAGCAAGAACTACGAGGCGCGCGAGACCGCAACCGCAACGGGGTTCATCGGCTACAAGCTCTGGGACGGCACAGAGCTCTACTTCAATCCGGAGATCTTCCAAGGGTTCGGCCTCAACCGCACTCATGGGCTTGGCGGCTTCTCCAACGGCGAGGCGCAAAAGACCGGCACGCTCTATCCGCGCGCCTACATCGCGCGCGCCTTCGTGCGCCAGACTTTCGGCTTCGGCGGCGGTGAGGAGACGTTGGACGAAGGCGCCAATCAGATCGGCGAGAAGGTCGATATCTCCCGCTTGACGCTCACCCTCGGCAAGCTCGCGGTGAACGACATTTTCGACAACAACAGCTACGCGCACGATCCGCGAAGCGGCTTCATGAACTGGTCGGCGTGGGAAGGCGGGGCCTTCGACTATGCGGCCGACCAGATTGGCTATGCGGTCGGCGGGGCGGCGGAGCTCAATCAAAAGGACTGGACGCTCCGCACCGGCTATTTCCTCGTGCCGAAAGTTCCGAACGGCGACGACTACGACACGGCACTCTTCAAGCGGGGCCAATATCTGGCAGAGGGTGAGGAGCGCTATTCCCTCTTTGGCCAGTCGGGAAAATTCCGCCTGACGGGATGGCTCAGTGAGGCGTTCTCTGGAAACTTCAAGGAAACCGTCGACCTTCCCGCGCTCGATCTCGACATCGCGCAGACCCGCAAGACACGGACCGAATACGGGTTCATCGCCAATATCGAGCAATCCGTGACCGACAATCTCGGACTGTTCTCACGCGCGAGCTGGCGCAATGGCCGAACCGAGGTCATGTCCTTCACGGATATCGACAAGAGTTTCTCGACGGGCGGCGTGGCGAAAGGCGCCGCCTGGGGGCGTCCGGACGACAGCATAGGCATCGCGGGCATCATCAATGGGCTGTCGCGGGATTATCGGCAGTTCCTCGCGGCGGGGGGGCTTGGCGTGAATATCGGAGATGGCCAGCTTCGCTATCGGCCCGAGATGATCGCCGAAACCTATTACGCAATCGGCATCAGCAAGGGGATCGTGCTCACGCTCGACTACCAATTCGTGCAAAACCCCGCCTACAACGCCGACAGAGGCCCGGCATCGATCATTTCGGCAAGGCTACATAGCGAGTTCTAGCTAGCATCTGCAGTTGCGATCAGGTGACTCGCTTTTCGCGTCATGGTCGGGTTTCTGCCCGGCCATCATGCCTCTCTGGAGCAAGGGAAGAAGGGAAGTCGACGTGGATGCCCGCACCTAGCGCGGCCATGACGCTTTATTGCCGTATCACCTGCGATATTAAGTAAAGTACCAATCCGATCGCGTTGCAGACTTGTCACGAGAACGCGCCGCTATTTTTCGTTTACGTAAAACCCTCTCGCCACATATCGAGAATTTACACGGACCGATGGAAATTGCCTCGGACGCGTAGTTTCCCCGGCTCGACCGGCGCTACGCGATGATCTGCCGAGGAGCCTTTTCAATGCGCCGTATATTCCCTGTTTTTTATTGCCTGCTCGTCGGGCTGGCGGCTGGATCGGCGCATGCCGCGG
>JAFAUR010000250.1 GCA_019243205.1 Acidobacteriaceae bacterium
AAACACGAGAGACGGTATCAAGAACAGACAACAGACGCGTAACAAGCGGGACCATTGAGTGCGCAACATTTCCTCCTGGATCAGCTGATTTATATAACAATCCGGAGTTGCCGTACGAATGGTCGATTATCCGAGCACAATCCGGCGACTTTCACACGCAAAGGGGCGGATCGTCATCGGTTCGTTTCATGAGGACTCTTACACACCGACGGTTCACGTGGAATCAGGTCTTAATTCCCATGAGCCACAATTGACCTCAGCGGAGGCGATCCACGCATAAGGTCATTGGAGGCCTTCATGACTAGAAGAGATCGGTCGAGGGCAGCAGTAGTTGCCCAATATAGCGGTGAAACCTGAAGTTCAATTCGCCGCGATGTACGAAACACGTTCTACATTGAAAGCGAAAGAATGTGCTGTCGTTAGCTTTTGAATCTGTCCGGTTTTATTGACACGGTATCTGTCCGGTCAGGCCACTTTCGTTGCCTTGGGTTTTAGTTTACGGATAGTCGCAGTCGGACGCGTGGGAAAGTTGGAATCTCGGCGGTTTGTGCGAGATTTCCAAGGTGCCTGTGGCGCCGTCTTTTCCACCGTCTCGTTCGGCCTCGTGGGTACTCAGCAAGTGCGGTCCCCAACGCACGGACAAGCGGCCATCGAGATGCTCGCATATCGTCACGGTGCAGCCGGCCAGCGTGTTGCAAAAACGTGTTTTATCCAACTGCAGATAGCGGTTCTGCAGCAAGATCGTGTTGTCCTGCGCAACCGTTCGCTCTGTCTAGATCGAGAACACCCAATTCAGATCTTTACGCGTGCACTTGCGGAATGCCGTCCTTTTCTCAGCCGCTGGCTTGGCGAACTTGCGGTTGAACTCCGCCATATATCGCTCGCGTAGAAATGGGTTGGCTTGCTCGAGAGTGCTGATTCCCGCCAAACGCAGCTCTTGCGGCAACCGGTTCTGCGAGGTTCCGAAGCTACGTTCACAACGCCCCCCGCGCTTGCGGCGAGTAGGCAGGGATCATCTGTACGCCGAGTTCTTTCATCGCTCGGCCCACTTGGGTGAGGCGGTGCGGATCCACCCTCTCGCCCGCCTTGCGCGTCACAAAGAAATGGCTGCCGAGATCGCTGTAAAAGAGCAGAACAGCCCCGTGGATGACTGCTCCGCCGAACAAGAGTTCATACAGGACCATACTTTCCCGTTGGCGATTCCCTTCACGGGTTGCAACCGATCTATCCATACGATTTACGTTGCGGGACAGCAACGGCCTGATTCGCCATATTGTTCTGCACGGCACTTGTGCATGACCGGTTCTTGTTTTCGAATGAGGAAAGCACGATGAATGTCACACATCCTGTTTCAAAGCGCGAGACGTGCTCGTACTTGAGGGTCGCCTTTCTCGCCCTTGGCCTGTTCCTCGCGATGAGCATTGTTGGCTTAGAAGCGCAAACACCGGTTATTCCGATTCCACAGCAACTCTTTGCGAAACCTGTGCCTGCTTTCATTGGCGCGCCAGCCGAGCCGAATCCCATTACCGATGCAACGCTGGTTCCCGAGGATCCCTTCCTGGCTCCGAATGGCAGGAGCGGTATTCATCTGGACGCTTACCAGAGCGACACCTATGCGAGCCCCGGACCGCTGGGAAACAAACCGGTCGTTAGGTCCAGTTTCTTAGCTGCTGAGTGCGGCACGATCACGTTCGACAGCAAAGGACGAATAAATACGGTGTGCATCGGTGCCCGTGGTCCGGAACTGTATTTGATGGATCCCGAGCAATCCTGGCCAGATTTTCTCTACCAGCAGGGAACTCCAGCACTCAGCGTTTTTCGGGTGGCTATTACTATGTCGACCAGTTGGACCGAGCTGTGATTCCGACACTCGATCACGAAGATTTGATTTGAGAAGGTTCCACAGTCGCATCGCAGCGCACCAGTGCAATGGCCTCAACTACCTGCAACAGCCTTGGCGAGTAAGCGCCTGCTGAAAGCTGAGACAGTACCGTTCGAATTCGGAATTTCGGGGGATTACATGGAACCAGAAGAAGGCGGCGGCACACGGATGCAAAGCCGGCGTGATTTTGCGAAACGTATCGGCACTGCTCTGGGCGGTGTTGCCTTGCTCGGCCGCGGCCCGAGTGCCTTCGGGCAGATTCCGAGTGGATGCACTTTCTATCGCGTATTGAATGCCAATGATGGCCAGAGTTACAACGGTATGCCCAACATCGTAGCGGACCTCACGGCCGCCGTAATGATGGGAACCACGCAGGAGCCTGGGAAACCGCCGCTCGGGTACGTATACTTCCACGGAACAGGAACTTCGCAGTCCTACCTCGGCGCAAACGCCGCCGCGTTCCTTATCAATCTTGATTATTCAGTAACACCTCCCAAAGTGTTATTCCTGAGCGCGATGGCCTATGAGGGCCAAGTTCTCCCGGTTGGCGACACACAGATCAAGGTCGGGCACTTGGGAACGGGGGCGTCAAACTCGGTAGGCACTTATGCAACCACCATAGAGATCGTGGACACCAGCGGTACGGTAGCCGTTGCGAACACGCCCGGCGTTTATACTTGGGATCCGGGCACCGGAAACTGGAGCCAACCCAGTTATATCGGTTCCGATATCCTGACCGTCACCAGTCCCTCCCAGCTACAGTCCGCAGCCTTAGGTCGAAGGCATCGCCATGGGCCTCTTCTGTTGTCAACCGGCCAGGACCTGCCCGGCACCTCGACTACTGTCAGGGCACTCGGCCTGGTCGATGTGTCGCGCGACGGCTGGTTCGTTGCGCAAACCAGTTCGAATGAGCCGGTTCCTACTCGCGATGTTCGGACACGGGATCGACGCCTCGGAACTGCATTGG
>JAFAUR010000613.1 GCA_019243205.1 Acidobacteriaceae bacterium
CTGGAAACGGTCGATCCCGATCTCCGCCCCAGCATCATCCAGCTGGAGACCTATCTCGCCTACGAGAAGCAGCTTCGCAATCTTCATCTGCAGGAATCCCGCCTGCACCGCCGCCGGACAAAGGATGCCGCCGAGCTGCGCGAATTACAGAGCACTCGTAAGGCCGCGCTGAAACAAGGTGCACCGGAAGAGGAAGCGTTACCTAACGAGGTCGGAGTGCCAGAGCACCAGCAGGCCGCAGCCGCTTCGCAATCCGATGTTGGCTTCGTTTTTTCATCTGCGGGTTCGAGCTTCCAAACGCCTCAGGATCCATCCGGGGTGTTGATCGACGCCGAATGCACGTCAATCGACTCTTCTGCGGATCACGCTCCACTCGTCACCCGTGAGGCGAAGACTCAACATCCTCGCTGAGATCGTTTCGCTATACTCACTGCCATCCACTCGCCGCATGGCTTCGTTTTTGCAAATTATCCTGATCAACGTTCTCCTATCGATCCCGCTGCTCGCTCAAAAATCGGTATCGTATGACCTTCGTTTTCCCAACGCGGTCCATCACGAAGCGGAAATCCGCGTGACGTTCTCCGGCGTCCCCGGCAACACTCTTCAGGTTGTGATGAGCCGCTCGTCTCCCGGCCGTTACGCTCTCGCTGAATTCGCAAAGAACGTATACAATTTTCGCGCTTACGACCAAGACTCTCGTCCGCTCTTTATTGATCGGCCCGATCCTTACACTTGGGTAATCGAAGGCGTTCGCGGCCAGGTAACTGTCACTTACACGCTCTTCGGCGATTTCGCGGACGGCACCTACGCCGCCATCGACGCAACCCACGCGCATCTGAACATGCCCGCGGCCTTGGCATGGGCTCATGGTTTCGAACACGCACCCGCCACGCTGCATTTTGAAATCCCGCCCGGCTCCAATTGGAAAATCGCCACTCAGCTCATCCCGCACGAAAACAACACCTGGACCGCTCCTGATCTCGAATGGCTCATGGACAGCCCGGTCGAACTCAGCGGCCACGACGATCCGGAATGGAAAATCGAAGATGCCACGTTTCGCTTGGCCCTCCACCACCGCGGCACTCGCGAACAGGCCAACGCCTTCGCCGAAATGTGTCGCGCCGTCGTCCTCGAAGAAGAAGGAGTCTTCGGTCGCTTCCCTAAATACGATGGCGGCACTTACACGTTTCTGCTCGACTACCTGCCCTACGCTTCGCCCGATGGCATGGAGCATCGCGATTCCACCGTCATCACCGGCCGCTCCGATCTGAAAGACTCCGCTTCCCGTGCTATCGGCGCCGTCTCTCACGAGTTCTTCCACTCCTGGAACGTGAAGCGCATCCGCCCGCGATCCCTCGAACCCTTCGATTTCGAACGCGCGAACATGTCCGGTGAACTCTGGTTCGCTGAAGGCTTTACCAACTACTACGGTCCGCTCACGCTCGAACGCGCGCGCATCTCGACGGATGCCGACTTCTTCGACACCATGAGCAATGCGGTGAACGGGGTGTTGAACAGCCCGGGACGCCTCGTCCACGACGTCGTCGACATGAGCCGCCTTGCGCCCTTCGTCGACGCCGCTACTTACATCGATCGCAACAACTTCTCGAATACCTTCATCTCGTATTACACATACGGCGAAGCGATCGCGCTCGGAATCGACCTGGCGATCCGCGAACACTACCCCGGAAAATCGCTCGACGACTGGATGCGCGCGATGTGGGTTGCTCACCCCGATATCGACAAGCCCTATACGCTCACCGATCTGCAGAGCACGCTCGCTCAGGTCACGGGCGATTCTGATTTCGCCGCCCGTACCTTCGAACATCACATCTACGGTCTCGAACCGATGGACTACCGCTCGCTCCTCGCGCCCGCCGGTCTCATACTGCGATTGGCTCATCCCGAACAAGCCTGGATCGGAGCCTTTTCACACATAGTGAGCTTCTCAGATGCCGGCATGGAACTGACCGGCAATTCGCTCCGAGGCACGCCGCTATACGACGCCGGACTCGATTTCGGCGACCGCATCCTCGAGTGGGACGGCAAAAAGATCTCTTCTCAAACAGATCTCGAAAGCTTTCTCCACGCGCGCAAACCAGGAGACTCCATCCGGCTCAAAGTCGCCGGCAGGGCAGGGAACCGCAGTGTTACTCTCATCTGCAAAGAAAATCCCAATCTCGAAATCGTTCCTTTCGAAAAAGCCGGCCAGACCCTCACGCCCGTCATGCAGGATTTTCGCAAGTCATGGCTCGGCTCAAAAGCTGTACATCCGCTGCCGCAAATACCCGCCATGCCATAACAAATAAGAGGCCTCTATCCCATGAAGAGAAGACAATTTCTGACAAGTTCGGTCGCCGCTGCGGCTGGGGGTGTTACTAGCTCCGCCCTCGCTGCACCGCTAGCCGGCCGTGAGTACTACGAACTCCGCCGCTATCACCTGCAATCCGGCCCCGGCCAGAAGCTCACAGATTCTTACGTTGCCGAAGCGCTCATTCCTGCCCTCAACCGTCTAAATGTCAAGCCGGTAGGCGCTTTCAGCCTGTATCTCGGTCCCGAAACTCCCTCGCTATATCTCCTGCTTCCTTCGAACTCCCTCGAAACGCTTGCCACTGCTGAGCTCGCGCTTGCCGAGGACGAAGCCTATCAGAAAGCCGGCTCCAACTTCTTGAAAGCTCCCGCCAAGGAGCCGCCCTTTATTCGCGTCGAAAGCTCACTCCTGATCGCCTTTGAAGGCTTTCCCAAACTCGTCGTTCCGCCTGTCACCGCTTCCCGCGGAGCGCGGGTCTTCCAACTCCGCACATACGAGAGTGCTACGAACTTCGATCACCGCCGCAAAGTCGAGATGTTCCATCACGGCGAATTTGAGTACTTCAAAGAAGCCGGTTTCTGGAACGTGTTCTTCGGTGACAGCCTTATCGGCCCCCACCTTCCGAATCTGACTTACATGATCAGCTTCCCGAATCTTTCCGAACTCAACGCCAAGTGGGAAGCGTTCAACAACGTTCCTGGCTGGAAGAAGCTCCGGAGCTCCGAAGAATACAGCTTCGAGCCGATCGTGTCGAATGTCACCAACCTGATTCTGAATCCGACTTCTTACTCCCAGATCTGAGCATGAAGTCTTGTTTGGCTCTGATTCCATTTCTCTTTACCATGCCTGCACTCGCCGTCGAGCACCAAACAATTGATCTGTGGCCCGGCGGCGCGCCGGGCCCCGCAAATACAAAAGGGCAGGAGCGAGACATCACCGAGCCCTCTGACCGTCTGGTCGCGGGACGTCCGCTCATGCATCTCACTGATGTCTCTGTTCCGAATTTGACCGTCTATCTTGCGCCGACCGCGAAAGCCACAGGAGCGGCCGTTGTTGTCTTTCCGGGCGGCGGCTACCGCATTCTTGCCTATGACCTCGAAGGCACCGAGATCTGCGATTGGTTGAACGGTATCGGCATCACGGCCGTGCTCGTGAAATACCGCGTTCCTCAACCTCAGGATGCGGCGACCCGTTTCAAAGAACCGTTGCAGGATGCGCAGCGCGCAGTAGGCATCGTGCGCCATCACGCGAAAGAATGGGGCATCGATGGAGCGCGGATCGGCGTGCTCGGCTTTTCCGCGGGCGGCCATCTCTGCGCGGTTCTAAGTAATCATTCCGAAGAACGTACCTACGAGCGTGTGGACGAGTCAGACGCCGAGAACTGCCGCCCCGACTTTGTCGTTCTCGTGTACCCGGCCTATTTGTCCGAAGAGAACAAGGGCACGCAGGTTGCTCCCGAAGCGCGTCCGTCAGCGAATCGAACTCCGCCGACGTTCATTGTCCAGGCGCAGGACGACAAAAGCTATATCGACGGCACGCTGCTCTACTATCGAGCTGTCACGGATGCGCAAATCCCGGCCGAACTCCACGTTTATCCCGCTGGAGGTCACGGCTACGGCTTGCGTGCCACGGGCGATCCGGTCAGTGGATGGCCCCGGCTCGTCGAAGCCTGGTTGCAGGATCGCAAGCTGCTCAATGGAAAAGGCTAAGCTGCTCGTCCGAACCCGATAGGTAAGGCAAAACTGCGATTCGAGATCCATCGGCAAATTCCAAGTCCG
>JAFAUR010000698.1 GCA_019243205.1 Acidobacteriaceae bacterium
TTCCGAACGTATCGCCCGGGTACGCTCGATACCTCACTTATATCGAGCGATAACATCAACAATCCCCGCACGATGAACGCGGTTTACGAGCTCCTGCCGCGGCTGTTGGAAGCAAAGCGGTGGGGCAGGGAAACGCTGAGGGGTGGAAATCTGGATAATCATCAGCTCAACGATTACGTGAAGACCGGGCCTTTAACGACCTTGTTTCAAGCGCCAGATACGGTTTGGACTCCCCGGGTACTCAAAGATGGATCCGATTCGGTTGGCGTGATGGGCGCGCTCAACCGAGTGTATCTGAATATAGGCACCTTCAGCGAGGAATGGCTGCTGCACTTCAACGCGCTGGTCGGCGGTAAGCCTGTAAGCCCGATCAAGATCAGTGTCGCGCACGAGAACTCGACATACTTCGTGGCGACTGAAGCGCAGACATTTGCAACCGCCGAATTCTTTCTCAAGACCACCGACCCTCACCTGCTGAAAGACGCGCCCGGCGGAGAGAACTATCTCACGAAGGATAAAGCGCTGCTGAATCGCGGGAAGATCGTGTTCGCGGAGAATTGCGCGCGCTGCCATTCGAGTAAGTTGCCCGAGCACTCCACGGGACTTGATCCGGGCGGGTGCGCCGGTAAGGATTACCTCGACTGCTGGGACCGGTATTGGCGATGGACACAGACGGAAGAATTCAAGAGTAAGATGCGGGATATCGTGCTTTCGGATGATTTCCTGAAAGATAACTATCTCTCCACCGAGGTTCGTGTTCCAGTAACATTGCTGAAAACGAATGCGTGTAGTCCGCTTGCGACGAACGCACTCGGGAATAACATCTGGGATAACTTTTCGTCTCAGTCTTACAAAGATCTGCCGTCCGTCGGGGAAATTACATGGTTCCATCCCGTAACAGGAGAGCGACGGACTTACAAGATGCCCGCCGGAGGACGTGGATATACGCGTCCGCCGTCGCTCGTCAGCTTGTGGTCTTCCGCGCCGTACTTGCTGAACAACTCTGTCGGACCCTTTAACGGAGATCCGTCGGTTGAAGGGCGAATGCGAGCGTTTCAGACCTCCATTGAGCAGATGCTGTGGCCGGACCGGCGTGAGCAAGATGCGCTGCTCAAGTCGAAAGTGCCGGGGCTGATCGATCGGACCAGTACGCGAAGCTACATCAAAGTCGCAGGCGGCTATCTGCCCGAGGCGCTTCAGACCTTTCAAGGCTTCGGACAAAAGATTGCTCCCTGGCTCTTCCGGGACGGCGGCATCGAGATCGGTCCGATTCCCGCAGGAACTCCCGTAGGACTGCTTGCGAATCTGAACCCGCTTTCCGAAGATCCGGACCCGGCGAAGAAGGCCGAGCATGCTGCGAACTTATTGCGGCTCGTGCAGCGCCTCAACTCCGATCTCAAAAAACTTGGACCAGACGGGACCGATGCGCAGGCGGCCCAGGTGTTCAGCAACTCAGTCGACGATCTGCTCGCCTTGAGCAAGTGTCCGGATCTCGTCGTGAATCGCGGACATTACTTCGGAACCGATTTCCTGGAGCTGGGCGAACAACCCGGAGTGCGGCCGCCTGGGTTAAGCGATTCCGACAAACGGGCGCTAATCGAATTTCTGAAAACGCTCTGAGCGAAAGCATGGAAGCGAAGCGACGTCGTCATGGGGAGGCATCTTGAGCCTGAATCCTGACCGGCCAATTCCGAAGGCCAATACGGGCTCCGCGTTTCTCAACTGGCTAGCCGATGCGTCGACGTCATTCGTGCACCTGGAGCGCCGTTTCGATCCCTTTTTCCGGCCGGCTTTCGATGCGGTGCTTCGTGATCCGCTCGCGAACGTTGTAACTGCGCTGATCAATGCGCGGCGGCCGAAGGAGAACCTGAAGATCGCCGAGGAACGGCTCATGCCGGGTGAGGAGGCTTTCCTCGACTCCATTATCGACAGCTTCGGCAAGCAGATGCGGCTGCTATGGCAACCCGGCAAGTTCGAACGCGGCGGCAACACGAAGACGCATGGCATCGTGCGCGCGGAATTTATCGTACACGACAATCTCGCGCCGGAACTACGCCAGGGCATCTACGCCGAGCCGAGGCGCTACCGCGCGTGGGTGCGCTTCTCGGGTCCCGGCCCTTACATCACCCCCGACATCGACGACGTCGGTTTCATGAGCATAAGCATCAAGCTGATGGGAGTGCCGGGGCCTAAACTGGGCGACGAGAAATTCACGCAAGACATGTTTGGGGTCTCCACTCCGACGTTTGTCACTCCGGATACGAGGGCAAACGCCCAATTGCAAAAGCAGAGTCTCAAAAATACGCAGATCTATTATTTCCTCAACCTGCGCGAATCGCACGTGCTCGATTTCATCATGCAGGGTTTGTGGATCAAAACTCAGACCAGCCCCTTCGAAGCGCCGTATTTCAGTTGTGTTCCGTATCTTCTCGGCGACGGGCAGGCCATGCAATATTCGATGTGGCCTCTCCGAAAGAAGAGGACGCGCATACCGCGCCTGCCGCTCCGGCCGCCGGACGATTACCTCCGCAATGCAATGACTGCCACGCTGGCTGAGGAAGACGTCGAGTTCGATATCCGCGTGCAGCTCCAAACCGATCCGCATCTGATGCCCATTGAAAACAACGCGGTACTCTGGCCGACTAAACTTTCGCCGCGTCGCTCAGTGGCCACGCTACACATCCCGAAACAGAAATTCGATTCTCCCGCGCAGTTGAACTTCGACCGGAAGCTCTCCTATAATCCCTGGCACTCGATCCCGGAACACCGGCCCTTAGGAAACCAGAGCCGGGCGCGTCGCCGTATGTATGCGGCGCTGTCTCAGTTGCGACATGAGATGAACGGCGTGCCGCTCTATGAGCCGACCGGAGACGAAGTGTTTGAGTAGGGGAGTGGGAAAAACACAATCGCATTCCGCTGATTGCGAGTATGTGGTGGTCGGCTCCGGCGCCGGTGGCGGGACCGTCGCGGCCCGTCTGGCTGAAGCGGGCTGCAGTGTGGTTCTGCTGGAAGCGGGCGGAGACCCGCGAGAGCTGTCCGGCGATGACCCGGTTGAGCCGGGCACGAATCGTCTGCCCGCGGATTACGATGTTCCTGCATTCCATGCATTTGCGTCTGAGAATTCCGCCATGCGGTGGGACTTCTTCGTTCGCCACTACGAAGACCAGAAACTGCAGGAGTGCGATCCCAACTACGTGGCGTCTGAGGATGGCCTCTTGTACCCGCGCGCCGCCACGCTGGGGGGCTGCACGGCTCACAATGCCATGATCCTGGTCTATCCGCACAATGCTGACTGGGACCGGATCGCGGAACTTACCGGCGATCCGAGTTGGAAAGCGGTGCGCATGCGCAAGTATTTCGAGCGGCTTGAGAACTGCAGACATCGTCCGGCTTACCGCTGGCTTGCGCGCCTTGGTTTCAATCCGACGCGGCACGGCTGGAGCGGGTGGCTCACAAGCGAACGCGCCGTTCCAGTGAATCTGCTCCGCAGCGAAGCGCTCGACGAATGCATTCTCGATGCAGCGAAAGAAGCCTTCAGCGAAGACGGGCAACAGTTTCAGCGAATGCGCTGGTTCCTCGAAAGCGGGCTCGACCCCAACGATTGGCGGCTAGTCTGTTCGAATGCGACCGGAATCCGGTATCTGCCGCTCAGCACTCGAAATCATGCGCGCACAGGGTCGCGGGAACGGCTTTTAGAAGTTGCGCGCCGGCATCCGGACCGTTTGCGAATCATGACGAACGCGCTTGCGACCCGTGTTCTGTTCGATGAAAACAGCCGCGCAACCGGTATCGAATACCTGCGCGGAGCAAGGCTCTATCGTGCCGATCCGTACCCGGCAAGTACGCCCGGCGAGTTGTCCACGGTGGTCGCTTCGCGCGAAGTTATCCTATCCGGCGGAGCGTTCAACACGCCCCAGCTGTTGATGCTATCCGGCATCGGTCCACGCCCGACGCTCGAGCAGTACGGGATTCGTGTGCGGGCTGACTTAGCCGGCGTAGGCCGCAACCTGCAGGACCGGTACGAGGTCGGAGTCGTCAACCGGATGAACTTCGAATCCTGGCAGGCGTACAAAGGTGCTTCGTTCACCACATCGGATCCGCAATTCAAAGAGTGGCAGAGCAAGAAGACCGGGCTTTACACGACGAACGGATCTGTGTTGACCGTGTTCCGCCGATCGCCTGTCGCCGATGAAGTGCCTGACTTGTTTTGTATGTCTCTTCTGGCGCGATTCGCCGGTTATGCACCCAACTACTCCCGGTCGTTCGCGGAGCAGCACAACTATCTCACCTGGGTCGTTCTAAAAGGGCACACGCGAAACCGTTCCGGGCAGGTGACGCTCCGTTCGCCCGACCCTCGCGACCCGCCGCTGATCAACTTCAATTATTTTTGCGATGGGGGCGAGCTGGACCTGAAGGCTGTGGTGGACGGCATACGTTTTGTGAGAACACTGTCGAGCAAACTCGAGCGGCGCGGGCTGATTGCCGACGAGGAGCTTCCAGGAAAGCAACTCCAGACCGATGAGGAACTGGAGCACTTCGTGCGAACCCACGCCTGGGGCCACCATGCATCATGCACCTGCGCGATCGGACCTGAGCAGTCCGGCGGTGTGTTATCGAGCGACTTCCGGGTTCACGGCGTTCACGGGCTGCGCGTTGTGGACGCATCCGTGTTTCCGAAAATCCCGGGTTTCTTCATCGCGAGTGCGATCTACACTGTCGGCGAAAAAGCGGCGGATGTGATCCTCGCGAGCCGCTAAACGTTCGTCCGACCGACGTGTGGAGAGCGCAGTTCAGACAAACACTGGTTGCTGAACGTAAAATTGATTCTGCCGTCTCAGAAAGGGCAGGCTTGTGACGGGAAGAATCCTGCGATCCAGTGGAAGGAGACTCTGATGCGACCTGACGTTGTGCCCGGCGGGCGCTTTCCGGACTACGAACTCAGCGATCATGCTGCGAAGCGCCGCAAACTTTCGGAACTGCAGGGGGTCCATCCTATGGTCCTTGTGCTCAGCCGGGGAAGCTTTTGCCCCAAGGACCGGCGTCAATCGGAACTGCTTCTTCAACTCCACCGCGAGCTCGAAGTGGGCTATTGCCGGCTTGTCACGATCAGCACGGACAATATCACGCAAACAAACGAATATCGCACGGGAGTCGGTGCACACTGGCCTTTCCTCTCCGACCCCGGGCGCATCGTACAGAAGGATCTCGATATCGCTGAATACACGGACACCGTGAATAATCCGATGATCCCCCACGTGATTGTCCTCGAGCCCGGGCTCGTGATCTACAAAATCTACAACGGGTACTGGTTCTTCGGTCGTCCGACGATGGAAGAGCTTCGTCAGGATCTCCGAGCTGTCACGAAGAAATGCCGCCCGGATTGGGATATCACGACCCCGGAAATGAAGGCGGCATGGAGCGAAGGCCGTAAGGATCTCTTCTATCCTTACGGTAAGACCTTTGCTCAAACCTTAGGCGAGTAAGGCTGACTCTGCGTCCGGTCGGGCGGGCTAGCCAGCCTGTTGTTTCGAACGCGTTGTCCGCTTACTCTTCCGGATGACTAACTTCAGACCGGACCAGATATCGTCAACAGCACAGACTTTAACGTCTACGAGATCAAGTGGAAGAGCTTGCGCCCGAATTGCGTCTTCAGACAGGTCAGTTTGGCATCCCGCGCTTTTCTTAGGCCAAGAAATCCAAATCACCCCATCAGGAGCCAGAAGGGGCTTGATCTCGGCTAAGTGTTTGGCGAGGTCTGATCGCTGCGTCACAAACAAATGAACCATCTCTATGCCAGGACCGGGTTCATGCAATACGTTCGGGGAGAGACCGTAATCTGCGATCGCGCGTGCCACACTCGCCGGCATTCCTAGTCTCCAGGTCTTCTGGCCATTCTTGATCCCGAGCTTTTTCGCCAGAGGAGTTTGTGAATATCCCGCGAGCATGCAGAGCAAGTCGGCCCATCAACTCTTGAAGCGCCGCTTTAGGTACGGCAGCGTCGTCGATAAGTAATACTCACGCCCGGTCTGAATCGAAAGCGCCCACGCGCGATCGATCTCCTTCGGCATCTCCGGAACCCAGAACCGGTTGGGAATGGACGGCAGTGCTCGCGGCGTTTGTCCCGGAAGAATATCTGCCGTCACAATACCTTCACCCTCGGCGCGCGACATCCGGGCTAGAACCTCTCCGCGGCCGCTTACAATTTGCGTTTCGCCCAGGTATTCAGAAGGAAACGGGGTCGGTTCCCCTGGCCAGGACTGACCTTCAAAATGGCCCGCGTGAGACGCCATCGTTACCGCCTATGTAATAGCAATTTTCCCAGTCGGTCGGGAGGTCCTTGTCGTGCGTACGCGTGGTTCCGTCTGCAAGCGCCAAAACAAAGGTGTTGTACGCATTCCCGTTACGCCAGGCGAGAAAAGAACCGCCCACAAAGGCATTGCCCTCTCTCGCCATCTTGCAGAGGAATCGAGCCGGAGAACCGTCCAGCTCGGAAACCGCCTTCGCCATGTTCGGATGAAACGCAATCCCTGATGTGAAGAATTCGGGTAACACGATCCATCGCGCGCGACGCTGTAAGGCCAAGCGCTTCAGCCGCTCAGCATCCGCCAAGTTGGCTTCGACATCCGCCAGCTTTGGTGTCATCTGGATCGCGGCAACCCGTACGGATTCCGGATTCCTACCCATTAAAAGCGTACCGACCAATGTCCCAAAGTCTCGCCGGCTGACCACTGGGATCCATTCTTGCGAAACTTGAGCCCTGTTGGTTAGTGGATCGGTAACGTGTAACGCGAAGCGGCGATTTGATCTCTCACAGCGGGATATGCTCGGAGTAGTAGCGAAATGGCGCTGCGAAATCGCCGTTCGCCCGATCGTGCGTCGACGCATTGCTGGTAAATTGAACGCCGGAGGTAGTCAATGAAGGGTTTATTCTTATTCGGCCGTTTGATCCTGGGTGGTTTCTTCGTCTACAACGGCATCAATCATTTCAAACAAAGAGAAGGTATGGCCCAATACGCGGGCGCGAAGAATGTCCCTAACCCCGAAGTAGCCGTGCTTGCGTCGGGCGCAATGCTTGTAGCCGGAGGCACGAGCCTGATCTTGGGCCTGAAGCCAAAGGTCGGGATGCTGCCGCTGCTCGGCTTTCTGGGTATCGTTTCGCCGATGATTCATGATTTCTGGAACGAGCAGGACGCTCAATCGAAGCAGCAGCAAATGATTCACTTCTCAAAGAACATGGCCCTGGCGGGAGCGGTCCTCGCGCTGATGAGCGTGGAAGAATGGCCGCTAAGCGTTGCAGGGTCTTGATCCATAAACATCAATCCAAGAAATCTGCGCCCAACCGGGCGGGCTCACGTCTTTCACTTCAAGCATTGTGATGAATCCGCTGAATCGATTCATCTATTACCCGATGTGCTACCCCGAAGGCGATTGGTTTCTCCAGGGTCGGGTGGGAGCGCGGGATGTCAGATTGCGGACTGCGGATAACGTCCAGATTGATGGCTGGTGGTTTGCCGGCCGAGGTTCTGAGGTTGCAAGTTTATTTCTCCACGGAAATGCCGGGAACGTGACCCACAGAGTCGATCACGCGCTCGCAATCAACAAGGCCGGGTCCTCTGTGCTGATTATCGATTATCGGGGCTACGGAAAGAGTCAAGGAACGCCGGACGAAGTGGGACTCTATCGTGATGCGGATGCCGGTTACGATTGGCTGGTAAGCTCCGGATTCTCGCCGGACATGCTGGTATTGCATGGCGAATCGCTGGGCACGGCGGTTGCCACCGAGGTTGCGTCACGGAGGCGCTGCGCCGCTCTGGTCCTCGAGTCACCATTCGCCTCATTGGCGAGTATGGCGAATAAAGTTCTCCCGTTCATTGGTGGAGCTTTCGTCCACGGCTTCGACACCGTCTCCCGGATTGGAAACGTGCGGGTTCCCAAATTGATCATTCATGGCGAAGCCGACGAGATCGTTCCGATCTCTCAGGGCAGAGCGGTCTTCAATGCTGCCAAACAGCCGAAGACTTTCTGGCCAATCCGCCAGGCCGGACACAACGATCTTCTATACGCGGCGGGAGAAGAATACGCGCGTCGTCTGCAGATGCTGTACCAAGCCGCCACTGCCCAGCGAAGGTAAGCGCGCTTTCGACGACAGTCTATTCAATGCGTTCTCAGAAGCGCTGCATCTTCACGCGCACGATCATCGGCTGGTCGTAGAAGGAGAGGCCGCGATCCGTCTCGTCACCATTCCAAAGCCGTACCGGCTTCCAGACGCCGTTCTCGTAAGTGCCTTGCTCCGCAGAAAGAATCTGGCTCCGCATCCATGGCAGCTTCCCGGGTAGATGAAAGTTGATGCTGGCGTCGACCCCTGTTACCAGAAACTCATCGGCGCCCAACTGCGCTATCAAAGCGGCCCCATGCGCATCCTTCGTGCCCGGAGCACGCCGTCCGTCCGGTTGTGGAAACCCAAACGCAACCGTGGCCTGCCAGTTGCCTAAATCCAGTTCCTCAGCAGTCTGCCCCGGTTCTTCCACAGCCGTCTTCAACTTCCCATCGAACTCGAACTGCGCAATCTCCCGATCCATCGGTCGAAGCAGGGCGAAATTCCTGGCATGAGCGGTCCAAGACTCATTGCCCAAGATGTTCCAGCCCGATTGATCGACTCCAAATGGTGAAAAGCCAACTGCTCCGTCACCCAAGGCGTAGAAGAGGAACTTCGCGAAGCTGTCACTCCGGCCGGTTTCGGGAATCCAGAGCGGGTTGTCCTTGCGCCTATAGGCATCTAGAGTCTCGCGGTAGAAATGGGAATCGTCGGAATAAATATCGGGACCAATCATGTCAATGGACGGCGCCAACTTGCGCCACAGACCGACCAGCTTTTGCACAGCTCCGCCGCTTGGATATGCGATGCCCGGCTGATCTATTTGCCGTTGGGGCAGTTGAGCCGGGGGATAGTCGATCCAGACGTTCATGTACAGCGGGATGTTGAATTCCCGTTTGCCCGCCCCTGCAATCTCGTTGATGTACTTCGCCTGATAGTAAGCCTGAAAAATCTCATCCCCTTCGCTCCCAAATACCTGAGTCCACGTCCCTCCGTGCTTGCCGGTCGCCGCCAGCAGATCCGGAGGAACCGCCTCGGCGAAGCGACGGTTTGCCTCGGCAGAGAAGTCGCGCACGCTGCCGATATTTCCAGACTCGTTTTCCACTTGAATCAGGAGTACCGTATGATCTTCGCTGTCCAACTGTTTCAGATGACGAGTCAGAGCCGTGAATGCTGCTTTGTCCGCTTCGAGTGTGTTTCTCGAGAGCGGCGAAAGTACATCAATCGGTTCGCCATCAGGGCGGATCACGCGCGGATACTTGGTGGTGTCGGTCTTAACCCAGGTCGGCGCATAATGCATGTTGCCGTTTTTCCATGTGCCGAACCACAGCAGAACGACACGCAGCTTATGTGCCCGGGCTCCGTTCACAATCGCATCCACGTTGGTGTAATCGAACTTCCCCGGTTCAGGTTCGAACTGCTCCCAATAGATTGGGGCCTCAATCGTATTCGCATGAAGGGTTTCCATCGAAGTCCATACCTGGGGTAACTCGCCCGGCCATCCGCTTGAGTTGTGAATCTGACCACCAAGGATCAGGAATGGTTTGCCGTCTACCAGGAGCGCATAATGCGCGTCCTTTTCGATGATTCGGGGTGCCTCAACAGCCGCGCTGCCGGAAACATATGTCAGGGCGAGCACCAGCACCCCTGCAAATCTTCTGAAACCTGAACTGCGGAAGCGTAGTACGGATTTGATCGGGACCACAATAGAAATGTAATCGAATCGGGGTCGGCGCGAGCCGACGATCTGAAATTGTGAGATCGAAACGGCTGTTCCCGTCTTTAAATGAATCCGCCAACCCTGGGTCGCATCGACTGTTCCGCCGGTACCGCGCAACGTTAGTTTTCGACCAGCTTCGGTCGCGGTGGCCCGCATGCAGTCAGAGAATACACGCGTATGAGAGTCCAGATGAAGGGCGGAACATTCAGATCTGTAATGGCGGTTTCGTGTGCCCTTGCGCTCGTGCCAGGAAATGCTCTGTCCTATCCTTTACAACAGTCATCCGCGAAGCCACCGAACAAATCCGCGGCGCAGCCGGGCCAAGTCGCCAAGATTCCGCCGGAACAACTCGATTCACTCGTCGCGCCGATTGCCCTGTATCCCGACCCGTTGTTGGCCCAGATCTTAGCAGCGTCTACCTATCCTCTCGAAATCATATTGCTCCAGCAATGGCTGGACAAGAACAAGGATTTGAAGGACAAAGCGCTTGCCGATGCCGCAGCAAAGCAGCCGTGGGATGCGAGCGTTCAGGCTCTTACGCCTCTGCCGCAGGTGGTGAAACTCCTGGCAGATAACATTCAGTGGACGACCGATCTGGGCAATGCTTTCCTGGCGCAGCAGGCTGACGTCATGGATGCCGTGCAGCGAATGCGTAAGAAAGCCCAGGAAAAAGGCAACCTGAAAACCAACGAGCAGCAAAAGGTAGAAACCACCGGAGTCCAGAACAAAACGGTTATCGTGGTCGAGCCTTCCAAGCCGGACGTGATCTACGTGCCTTCGTACGACCCCGTTGTGGTTTACGGAGCTCCCTATTATCCATATCCTCCGATTTACTATCCGCCCTGGCCCTATTACGCTGCCGGTGCTGCGATTTCTTTTGGCTTCGGGGTGATGTGGGCGCGTTCTGGAGCGGTGGTTGGGGCTGGGGCTGCGGCTGGAGCAACAACAACATCTACATCAACAACAATAATAATTTCAATCGGACCAGCAATATCGGAAACGGCAATCGCGTGAATCCTTTATCGTCTCGCGGGGGCGTTGGCGGCGTTGGCGGTGTCGGTGGAGTTGGAGGTGCTGGCGGAGTGGGTGGCCCTGGAGGAGTGGGCAGTGCTGGTGGCATCGGTGGACCCGGTGGAGTCGGGGGCGTCGGCGGAGTGGGCAGTGCTGGTGGGGTTGGCGGACTCGGTGGTGCTGGCGGGGTCGGAAACGGCGGCAGCAACTGGAGCCACAACCCGGAACATCGCGGCGGCGCACCGTATCGTGATCGTGCGACCGCGGACCGATTTGGCGGAAATGCCCGTGGCGATTCGCTCGCCCGGCGCCAATCCACTGCGCGTCAACAGATAGCCCGGCAGGGCGGAAATGTATCGAGCAACCTTGGTTCCGGTAACGGTTTCGGCAATCGCGGCGACAATTCCGTACTCGGCAACCGCAGCGGCGCCGGAAGTGGCGGCTCTGCTTTGGGCGGCGGCCGGACGGGCGGCCGCAGTGGCGATAGCATCGGTAGCCGCGATCTATCCCGCGCAGGCGGCGGAAACCGGGACGCGTTCAGCGGCGGTGCCAGAGGCTATGACGGATCGAGGGCGCGTAGCAGCAGCAGCCGCGGCTCTTCCAGCCTTGGGTCTCGCAGCGGCGGAGGAGGCATGAGCCGTGGTGGCGGTGGCGGCCGGCGCCAATAGCCGGAACGGATCCCAGCAACGAAGCGAGAGGAAAATCAATATGAAATGGCCATCAGCGAATAGGAAATTTTCTCGCCGCGCGTGCACTCTGAGTGTGGCCGCCTGGACTTGTCTCTCCTGTTCGGCCCTGTTTGCGGCACAGGAGTCTGCCGCTAAAGCGCCCCCCAAGCCTGCACCTGCTCCTTCTATACAAGCGCGGCTGTTCAACACTCCGCAGCAGGCCGCGGACGCGCTTATCGATGCTGCCGAAAAATTCGACGAAGGTGCTTTGACAAAGATCTTTGGTCCCGATGGTGACGATGTGGTCTTCACTGGCGAATACCCGCAAGACCGGAAACACGCCAGTGATTTCGCCGCCGAGGCGCGCGAAAAGAAAACCGTCTCTGTCGACCCCAAAACCGGCAGACGCGCCTTTCTGCTCGTAGGCAACGAGGATTGGCCTTTCCCCGTTCCCATTGTCAAGACGGGTGAAAAATGGCATTTCGACAGCGCCGCCGGCCGGCAGGAACTCCTGTATCGCCGCATCGGTTCCAACGAGCTGGATGCCATCGATATCTGCCGCGGTTACGTGGAAGCGCAGGACGATTACGCCACTCGCCAGCGCCAGCTTTACGATGTGAACCAGTACGCGCAGCGCATCATCAGCAGCCCGGGCAAGGAAGACGGATTAGCGTGGCAAAACGCCGATGGCAACTGGGGGGGGCCCATTGGAGAAAACATCGCCAAAGCCATTGAACAAGGCTATTCCGGCGATGCCCAGCCTTACCATGGCTACTTTTTCAAGATCCTCAAGGGATAAGGCCCAGCGGCTCCGCTCGGCGAAATGGATTACGTAGTCAAGGGCATCATGATCGGAGGCTTTGCACTTGTCGCTGCGCCGGCCGAGTACGACATCACCGGAGTCCGCACCTTCATAGTCAGTCAGGACGGAGTGGTCTACGAGAAAGACCTGGGCCCGAACACCCTGGACGAATTTAAGAAAATGGAGCGCTTCAACCCGGACAAGTCGTGGGTGCCTGTTTCCGAGGACGGCCAATAAACGCCTTGGGATAGGACGATGCTGAAGGCCTTGTGGCGGTCCCGCTACACATCCACATGGGTGCTGAAGAATAGATCGAGCTTAGCCTTATTCTTCATCGAAAGCATGTCTGAGATCCGCTCCATTTCGGATCTGGGAAGCGGCCTGAAAGCTTTCGCGAGCCGGACGTTCTCGTGAATGTGGGCCACTTGCGGCATGCCGACCACTGCTGCCGTGACTGGCAAGGACAGTGAATAGTAGATAAGCGTTTCCGGCGTGGTCTGATGCAGGAGCGCATCCTGCGCAAAGACCTTCATAGCGAGTACGCCCATCCGTTTGCGATTCGCAACCGGCAGCGCCACAGTTTCGAAACTCGGTCGCATTGCCTCATTCGGAACCATACCGCCGGCGCCGCTTTTCATTCCGACTAAGGCTCCGTTCAGAGCCATCTGCGTGCAATCGAAATCATGGCGTTCCAGCGCCGTCTTGAGCACATACGGGTCCGTGTGACTCGTTATGCCAATGAATCGAGTCATTCGCTGGTCGCGCAGTTTCAGGAGCTGGTCCAGCAC
>JAFAUR010000771.1 GCA_019243205.1 Acidobacteriaceae bacterium
GGGCAGTATCAGGTCATATTATGGCGTGTCACGACGACAACATTACTGATGTGGTGAGTTGGATCTGAATACTTCCACTTGAAGTGCTGTGCACGGCCTGAGCAAACGCGGCATCGTTTTCCCCGCGCCGGTTCATGTGCATGACGGGCGATTCGATACTACGTTGCCACCGCCTTGCGACACTTCGCCGCGCGAACCGTGCTGTTGACTCGGCGAAACGCTGACAAGCCATGGCAGGCACGATCACCCTCGCGTAATGTCTGACCTTTGCTCAGAGATATTACACTGGTCCGTTCTCTTTATTGCTGACCGCGGGCATCGCCCACGCCTAGCAGGTGTGAATAGATGGACGAAAGCCGCAAGCTTGACCGCACATGGTTGTGCAGCATCGTATTTAGCGACATCGTAAATTATTCGTCGCAATCGGTCGAGCTTCAGATGAAGTGGAGGCGGTATTTCAACGATGTTCTGGTGGAGGCGCTCAGGTCAGTTCCGCCCGACGATCGTATTGTGCTCGGACTCCCGCTTGGGCGCGACTAGCGGCGTGTCATGAACGGGCCGAGTAGGTTTCGTTCGGAGGCTGTGGCGCTTGGTTCTGAGTCGTCGCAGTCAATGCGGCATGTCGCCCTGGGATCGGGTAGCGCCGATCCTTCACCGCTGCATTCCTATCGCGCGCGTTTTGCATCCTTATCCAATGGAACGCTTCATCGCCATTCATCCAAGGTGGGAGCCCTATGCGTAAACGCGCTCGTACGGTTCTGTGCGGGGGCGATCAGCGATGGTTGCCCCTACCGCGTCAACTTGACAACGAACCCATTCAGTTAATGGGATGGTCCGTGACCCAAAACCGGAAAACTGAGCCAGCGGTGAATAGAGTATTCTCCTTGCAGTAGGATGCGGCAACGGGCAGAACAGGAGAAGAAAATGCCACGAAAGGACATACCCCGGATCAGATCGTGCAGGCGCTCAGCCGGGGACGGCATGGCGAAGCAGTCGGCGCGGTTTGCCGAAAATGGGAATCAGCGAAGCAACCTTCTACAGGTGGAAAAAGCAGTATGCGGGGATGGGGATTGCCGAACTGGCGGAACTGCGGCAATTGCGGGAAGAGAATAACAAGCTGAAGCGGCTGGTCGCTGATTTGTCCCTCGATAAGCATGTCCTGCAGGAGACAGTGTCAAAAAATGTATGGTCCGCCGGTCGTTTGCAAGTGCAATGCGATGAACGTTAGTCGCGAAAATGTATCCGGCCTTTTCTGGGCGGGTATGCCCTAGTCTGCTGTATCTGAACTAACTTTACTAATAGTAGATTTTTTGGCTGCATACTGGTAGTGCAGCATGCCGCTTCCCGCCGCAGTTGGGCTTGCCGTAAGCGAGGCAGAACGGAAACAGTTAAAAGCGCTTAGCCGTCATCGCAGTACGCCGCGTGGAGTGGTCTTGCGTATCTATATCGTATTGGGTGCCGCGGAGGGCCTGGCCAACCGCGTGTTAGCGCGGAAACTGTGTACGTCAGTGCCGACTGTCCTGCTGTGGCGGAAACGATATGAAAGCGAGGGTCTGAAAGGAATTCTGGAAGACCATCCACGGAGTGGCCGCCCGAAACGTATTTCTGCGGAGCGGGAAAGCGCCATCGTGGAGGCCACCATCAAGACCACTCCGAAGGACGCCACACAATGGAGCGTGCGCACGATGGCCGCAGTGCAGAAGGTCAGTTCCGCCACCGTGCAGCGAATCTGGAAGAAACACAAACTACAGCCGCATCGGGTACAACCGTTCCAGTTCAGTAACGATCCGCAGTTTGCTGCGAAAGTTCGTGACATCGTGGGGCTTTATATGACTCCGCCGGACAAAGCGCTGGTTTTGAGTGTGGATGAGAAGAGCCAAATTCAGGCGCTCGACCGCACGCAGCCGATTCTCCCGCTACGCCCCGGGCTACCTGAGAGGCGAACGCATGATTACCAACGCCACGGGACGACAACCCTGTTTGCCGCTTTGAATGTCCTCGAAGGAACCGTCATTGGCGAATGTCTGCCACGGCACTGGCATCAGGAGTTTTTGCGATTTCTCGACCGTATCGACCAGTCCGCTGAGTCTGATTTTGAAATCCATCTGATCCTGGACAACTACAGCACTCACAAGCATCCTGCTGTGAAGAAGCGGCTGGCCGCAAGGTCGCGTTACCACGTGCACTTCACGCCGACGAGTTCTTCTTGGCTCAACCAGATCGAGCGCTGGTTCACCGAAATCACACGCAAACAAATCCGTCGCGGGACATTCCGCAGCGTCCGTGATCTAATCAAAGCCATCCACCATTACATTCGGATTTATAACAAGAAGCCATAGCCCTTTCAATGGGTCGCGAGTGCCAGCCGAATCATTCGAAAAGTCGCAAGTATAAAGAAACTCCAGATACAGGAGACTAGTATGCACCGCAAGCCCGTAAATACGGAGCTCCGTGACCTGCGAAGGCCGAAATTTCTAACTACCTTTGGCCCAGTTTTTGGGAGCATCGCATCCGCCGCCTCTGTTGGACCGCAAGTGGTCGCGGAATCAAATGCGCCAACACATTGTCCGAACTCGAACATGTGACGGGCCGCGAGACAGCTGCACTGCTGCCCTACAACGAAGACAGCGCCGGCGGTCTCATGATCCGCGGTCGTCAGACCCTCACGCATTTAGGACACCTCTACTTTTCCGGGCCTAAAAGCGCGTACTACACTGCGTCATAAGCGCATGCACTCCTTTGACCTGCTGATTGGATTTTTGTTAGTTTCGCTGGTCGTTGCGGTCGTGGTGAAACGCCTGAACTTCCCGTATCCGATCGCGCTTGTCATTGCTGGACTTGCGATAGCGTTGCTTCCTGGTACACCCCACGTCAGCATTGACCCTGAAGTAATCTTCTATATCTTCATGCCGCCGATCCTCGCTGAAGCTGCTTACTTCACCTCTTGGCGGGACTTCTGGAGATGGCGCCGGGCGATTTTTCTCCTCGCATTTGGCCTCGTAACTGCAACGACGGTGAGCGTCGCCGCCCTTTGCGTTGCGATGATTCCCGGCGTCGGCTGGCCCACAGGGTTCTTGCTGGGCGCTATCGTCTCGCCGCCTGATGCGGCGGCAGCAACGTCCATCATGCGCAATTTTCATCTGCCGCGCAGAGTTGTTCAGATCCTTGAAGGTGAAAGTCTGGTCAACGACGCGGCAGCTCTGACCGTTTATCGTTTTGCTATTGCGGCGATCGTTTCCGGCACGTTCTCGTTTCACCGCGCCGCGCTTTCCTTTCTTTGGACTGCAGGCATCGGCACCGCAATTGGAATCGTGTCCGCCTATCTACTGGTAAAGCTTTATCCTTATTTCAAGGATCCACAAGTCGAGATACTCTCGACTTTCTTACTCGGTTACATTGCATACGTATCTGCCGAAGCAGCGCATTCCTCAGGCGTGCTCGCTGTTGTTTCTTCGGGATTGTTATTTGCGTGGCACGCGCCGCAATTGTTCAGCGCTAACACGAGATTACGAGCTGGTGCAGTCTGGGAAACAACGATTTTCCTGATGAATGCTACAGTCTTTCTAGCGATTGGACTACAGTTGCCAAGCGCCACAGCGGTGTTGCGCATGTACGGCCGCACGGACCTTTGGTACTGGGGTGGTACTCTTGCCTTCGCGGTGATACTTGCGCGAATTCTTTGGGTCTTTCCTGCGACCTATCTACCCCGCGCGCTATCGAAGGGCATTCGCGAACGTGAACCGCACCCAAGCTGGAGAGCAGTTTCTGTCGTGGCGTGGACTGGACTGCGTGGGGTGGTGTCATTGGCAGCCGCAGAGGCATTGCCGCGCACGATGGCAAACGGCATGCCCTTCCCCGATCGAGATCTCATCTTGTTCCTAACGTTTGTAATTATAATGACCACCCTCGTTTTGCAGGGCCTAACTCTGGGACCTCTGATCAAGTTGCTAAAAATAGAGCCAGATCATTCCTTGCGAGAGGAGCATATCGTCGCCCGCATTCATGCGACTGAGCGGGCACTGCAGCGGCTGCGAGAGCTGGAGTCATCCATATCGACGGATTCGGCTGTCATCCACAGGGTGCGAGGTTACTATGATGATCGGCTTTCATCGCTACGTGCCGAACTAGAGATTGCAGCATCGCCGGATGGCGGCGCCCAGCCAGAAGAGTTTCAGAGTATAGCTGAACAAAAGATATGGTGGGAGCTGGCGAAGGCGGAACGCCATGCTGTGTTGTCCCTCAGAAGACAACGCCGGATCGGAGATGAAGCTATGCATCAGATCGAACGCGATATTGATCTACTAGAAGCTCGCATCATACCGCGAGATCACGAACGCTAGCGGTGCTCCGCAATAATGTCATCGAGAAGCTCACGCTACCTCTCCCCATCCATACTCGTGATGCAAGTCACCGAGGATTGAGTTGGCGGTCACGCATGAAATGGAGGATGATTGAGTAGCTTGCTTGGAAACAGGCGGAGCCTATTGGACTCGATCAGGGGTGGCAGCTCCCAAAGAGCGATGCGGGCGTCCAGTATTGTACAACTGAGAGACACAAGACCCATAAAACCGAATCGAGAGTCGTCTATGCTTGGCATCCGTTCTACGGACATGAGGTGACAGTTCACGGCAAGCAGAATCGCCGGGGAGCGATCGTCTTGATCTGCAGCGCGGGCGATGAGACGAAG
>JAFAUR010001048.1 GCA_019243205.1 Acidobacteriaceae bacterium
ACCTCGATTCGATCTTCAAGCGTGTTGAGGACAACGTTGGTCTTCGCACAGCGCACTGCTTCCGGATTCAGGTCGATCGCGGTTACGCGGTAGCCTCGGCGTGCGGCAAAGATCGCGCAGATACCGGAACCGGTGCCCATATCCAGAGCAAACGATTCCTCGCCGCCTTTTGGAGGCGCTGCAAATGCTTCGCGCTCTACGGCTGTGGAGAGGAACTCGCCACTCCGAAATATGACCGGGTTAAGGACATCGGGCCAAACAACGAGGGGAACCCCGCTCACATGTTCAACGGTATATCGTCGCACTCGAGGCAAGAGGAAGGGCCGTTTCAGGTACAGCCAAATCAAAGCTAAAGCACGGAGGAATCCATTTACCTGTCCGGGTCGGCCAGTTCTGAACGGCTCCGCGCTCACACCAGTTGAACGAATCAAACGCCTTCGCCTTCCTTAAGGGACTGGCTTATATGTTACTGCTGAGCTAGGGTGAAAATCTCTGCAATCTGCAATGCGCGAATCGGCCATACCCATCGCACCCGTTGCGAATTGGGCTTTCACGTCGAGCTGTGTGAAAATTTTTTGTAAGGATGCAAGGAGCTCTCATACAATGAACTGTTTTGGGGAGCGAGTTACCTGACGGGCAGTGAGCATGGCAGCTTTCGGAGTCCGATAGTTGTCCTGGCTCTGCTGCTCGTCATCAGTCTTATCGGCCTGATTGGTCTCGGCGTCCTCGGACTTGATAATGGCGTGCTGACTAGCATGGCACGCCATGAATATGCTCGGGGTCTAATCACCTTTCTTTTTGCTGTTGTGACGATTGGCACGGCGCTTGTGTTGGTCGTGGCGGCTCTGATCGGATCGCAAACCGACATTAGCGAGAGGCAGTTCCAGCACGGGAAGGAAGTTCTTTCCTTACTACTTGGCGTATTTGGAACTATCGTCGGGTACTACTTCGGAGCTACCCGCACCACGACGGCTACCCCATCGATCCGGGTTTCGAGTCTTGAGCTGTTTCCGGCCGCAGCACATGCCGGTGAGACCTTTACAGCGAGAGCAGTCGTTGCGGGAGGTGCTCCGCCGTATCACTATTCGTTCGTTTTGGGGGACGAGAAACCTAGCGGGTACACAAACGAGTCAGAAACGGGTCTGGTAAGCCAGCAGCTCTTCATTCCAAAGCTCCAGCCGGGCAAATCGCTTATTGTGCATCTGTTTGTAACAGATGCTGAAGGCTCAACCAAAGACGTAGTAGCGTCAGTAAACGTCGTCAAATGACGTCCTGGTACGACGAGTCGAAAGAACAAATAAAAGAGAACGAAGTTCAGGTTCTTCGGGTGGACCTGAATGGACTGGACCCAATCGGATCCGCGCTCAATACAATACTCTCGCCAGATGAACGGGAACGGGCTGACGGATTCCGCTTTGCTATTCATAAACAGCGCTTTATACTCACTCGAGGAATGCTTCGTATCGTTTTAGGTGCCTGCTTGAAGCGAAGGCCTGGCGACCTGATATTTAGCTACGGCGAGTACGGCAAGCCACGCCTGTTGCGGACGGCAGAGACCCCACATTTAGCTTTCAACGTTTCGCATTCAGAGGACCTTGCTGTCTTTGCACTCACAGCCGGAACTGAAGTCGGAGTCGATGTAGAGCTCCTTCGTCCACGCGAAGACCTCGACGGGCTTGCACGAACCGCCTTTTCGTACGCCGAGTTCGATAATTATCGACAACTCACGCCGGCGGAAAGACCGAGGGCCTTCTATCGCTGCTGGACCCGGAAGGAGGCGTTTATAAAAGCCATCGGACACGGATTTGCTTATCCTCTGGACCAGTTCGACGTCTCTATGGGTGAGTGCGCGGCCTTGCTGCGCCTGAACGGAGAACCGAACGCAGGGGCGCGGTGGTCGCTCCAGAATCTAAAGACTCCAGAGCCTTTTGTCGGTGCTCTCGCAATTGCGGGTATCAACTTCCACCTTTCCGAGTTTGACCTTCTTCCCGAGATGTGCACCGCCCTCGTAGAACAAACGATAGCTGGCGGGCAGCCTGAAGCGCCGGTGCTATCCAGAACGGAAAGCCGGCAGGACTGCAGCAAATAGGCCGCTTGCGGGGCCAGTTCGCGTCGATGTCCTCGACTGCCCAGGCAGATCGCCGGAGGCGAGTCAGTGTGCCAAGCAGATCGGTCGCTCCCAGCTGAACAGCACGTTCCACTGCATATAGAAGCTCAAGCCGATGAGCGTAATAAGGCGCCAGCTCAGCCATATCGCTAAGCGCGATGGTCGTTTGCTGCAGCGCCTGGTCCAGCATAGTGACCATGCCGGTGTAATTTGCATGTGTTGTTTGACCGCACAACGCGTACAGGGCGACCACATTCGCATTCACGCAGAGGTCGACTGCATTCTCCGGGGTTGGAGACGTAAACCAGGTTAAGCTCGCGCCCTTTTGCAACCATCGCGGTTCGCCGACGCACTGTGCCCCTATCGCACGCGGCTCGATGACACGTCGCAACATGTCTGCAGCCGCTTCCCGCGTTCGCCGGCCCAAACGAACCGCGGCCGTCCAAGCCAGAACAGTGTCGTCAATATCTGGCGGAAGGACGCCTTTGTATCTGGGCGTATCGAGGAGCGGTGGATAGAAGCAGAACACGCCGTACATGCCGGGATCAGCGCAGGCTTCTACGAATCGGAGACCTCGCTGCAGAGCTTCGTCCAATGGCCGTACCTGCACGACGGACAATATGTCCATCAGCTCAAATAGCACCAGCGTCGTGATGAAACAGTTTTCTTCAGACACGGATTCCTGGGCTTGAACTTCAGAGCGGAACGCACCGTGTGGGCTCTGAGCGGCGAGAACTTCCTCCAGGAGGTTATTCAAATTTAGTGGAGGGTCCCGGTCTGGTTGATGCGCGCCCGCAAGCCTTCCCCAATGATGTTGACTCCTGGTGCCGTCAACAAGGTTACGTGATTGGCAGCAATCTTCAGCAGCTCGAAACCGCCTAGACTCATCGATCGCCAAAACTCCGCCCGTCGTTCAATTACCGGACGTTCACCGGGCATCGGCTGTGCGGCGCCGACGAAGACGATGGGGTTGAGTGTTGCGATAGCCCGATACTTCCGGGCAGCGCGCAGATTTGCCCGCAAATACTGAAGATACCGCCGCAGATCACCGTATCGAAGATCATCGCCCGCAGGTAGTAATCGGTACATTCGAAAACACTCCTGCGCGGCCCCTAAACGCTTGTTGAGTGGCTTGCGTGATGATTTGGGATCCGCTGAAACGTATCGGCGCGCGAGAGCGTGCAGATCGCGCCAAAGCTGATACTCCTCTTCGTCCGCTGTGCTCTCAGAAAAACTGTATCTTTCGAGCGTTTCGCACAGCTCGCGTATTAGACCACCACTATTCAGGATGTCCTCGGAGTCTGTGTGACCGGTGTCGAGTAGTGCGACGAAACCAACGGTCTCACCCTCGTTCCGAAGCTGCTGACCCATTTCGAATGCGATAAGGCCTCCTAGAGAAAAGCCGGCGAGGAAATATGGTCCTGACCGTTGTACGGCCCGCAAGCAGCGGATGTACTCGGCCGCCATCGAACAGACGCTGTCGGACGGTTCGCAGCTTCCGCGAGGATCCGGTCCTTGCAAGCCAAAAACACTGATCTCATGTCCTAGGGATCGCGCCAGATCTGCGTAACAGAATACGGAGCCTCCAGCCGGATGCACGCAAAAGAGGGCAGGATTGCCGTTACGGCATTGTATTGGTACCAGCGGGTTCGATGTTCGCGCCTTCGTGCTCTGGTCGATAACACCAGCCAGATGCTCGATTGTCGCGTCCGGGAACAGATCTGAGGGTGCAATTGAATACCCCAGCTTACTCTCGACCTTGGCCGCAAGCTGGATCGCAAGAAGTGAATGCCCACCCAGATCGAAAAAGTTGTCTTTCACGCCTATGCGATCGAGGCGGAGGATCTCCTCCCAAATCTCGGTGAGCTGGAATTCAAGGAGCGTCCGGGGAAAGAGGACGTCTCTTGAGATGTCAGCTGGATTCGCAGCCGTAGACAGTGCAGCACGATCCAATTTTCCTGTGTGTGTTCTCGGCATTTGCGCTAGGGCGATAAATGCAGAAGGAATCATAAAAGATGGGAGCCGCTTTCGGAGTTGGGTCCTGATTTCAACCGGATCAACTGAATTCCCACCTTTGGGAACAACATACGCGATCAGCCGTGAACCGCCAGGAATGTCCGCCGCGGCTACAACAGCAGCTTCGGAAACATCAGGTAATGCGGCCAGAGCCTGTTCAATCTCCTCCGGTTCAACTCGCGCTCCATGAATTTTCACCTGGCGGTCCTTGCGGCCCCAAATCTCTAAAAGTCCATCAGCTCGAAAACGGCCCCAATCGCCGGTCCGGTAAAGAAGGTCAGAAGAGTCGTCCGGACGTTGCGGATTGCGAACGAATCGATCTTCCTGCACGTCAGGCGAGTTAAGGTAACCGAAGGCACGAAAAGGAGTTCGAAGCAGGATTTCGCCAAATTCGCCCATTCCGCATAAGCGCCCATTCTCGGCCACAACCAGCACCTGTGTACACGGCATCGGCGAACCCACCGGCAGAATGGCGCCTGCCGACTTTCCCGGGACCTTGTAGACGCACTTGCACATGGTCGTTTCCGTTGGACCGTACACGTTCATGATGCCGGCGTACCCGCCCAGATACTCGCGCCAGCGACAAACGAAGGAGTCCGTCAGCGGCTCGCCACTGAAAAGGACCCAACGGAGATCAGGCAGAGTCATTGGACGAATCAGGCCACCGATCCACGCCTGCGCGATACTCGGGACAGCATGCAGAATGGTGATGCGCTGTGAACGCAGCCACTGAATGCTCGGTCCGTCAGGGGCGATGCATACCGTTCCACCGGAAGTCAGCGGAAGAAGCATATCCCGGAGAATCGCATCGAAGCTCAACGGCATCACGAGAGCAATCCGGTCAACATTTGTGACTGCTAACATTTCGCGCTCCCAGGCAAGAAAGTGCGCGATTGCCTGGTGCGAGAACAGCACCGCTTTCGGCGTACCGCTGGTACCGGAAGTGAAGAAAATGCAGGCAGGTGCGGCGTCTTCAAACGGCTTCGTGTGCGTGACAGTCGCCTGAGTGCTGTCTCTACAAACGGGCCAGCGGGTTGTGTCGCCAGTGGCAAACCGGAGCAGAAACCCGGCGCACGCCTCTTGCATCATTACGGCCTGCCGCTCATCGGGGAGATTCTCGTCGAGCAGAAGAAAAATGGCGCCAATCTTCCAGACTGCCAAGACTGCCGCCGGAAGAAAGCGGCAATGATTGCCAAGCAGGGCAACGCAGTCTCCGGGGCAGACGCCTGCCTGAACCAACTTTGTCGCCAGGTTAATCGCATCTCGGTCCAGTTCTCGATAGCAAGCAATATCCGATTGCAGTGCGTTTTTTGGTCGGCAATCTACAGCGGGCAAATCCGGTTGACTTGCGGCTATGCGGCCGAACTGCGCAATTACCGACTCGAACTCCGGGACATCGATCGGAATACGGAGGTCAGGAACATGATGACGGAAAGACGGGCTTATGAGAGAGTAACTTTCGATCAGTGCATGGGGATCGGCGACGACCTGCGTCAAAAGCGTCTCATAGCTTTCAAGAACACAGGAAGCCCAATCAGATTGATACAGTGTGCGCCGAAATACAAGTCGTGTAGTACACCCTCTTCGTGTTTCTGATACATAGAAATTCAGATCAAACTTCGCTCCAGCTTCTGGGATTTCCAGGCGCTCAACTTCGATGCCATCCGACGTAGGAGTCGATCCCTGATGCGCATCGAAGTTAAAGCAGATTTCAAAAAGTGGGTTCCGATGTGGAGTTCGTTGAGGGTTCACCGCCTCCACGATGCTTTCAAAAGGGACTGCAGCGTTCGTCAGCCCGTGACCGATAGCCTCCTTTGCTTGTTCAAGCGCTTGAAGAAAACAGATGCCGGGCCTTAAGTTGATTCGCAGCGGGATGGGGTTGACGAAACAGCCAACCGTTCCGTCATAGGCCCTTGCGCGGCGGCAGTCGACAGGAACGCCGATCACTATGTCGGTTTTCCTGGCAAGCCGCCCAACGAGGATAGCGAGCGCGGTCCAAAACACTGCAAACGGTGTACATCTCTCGCGGGAACTCAATGAGTTGATGCCGTCCAGCAGGTCCTTTCGAAGCGGGCGTGAGCGAGAATCAGCCGCATCCAAAGTGCCCTCCGCGACGGCCCTTGATATCGGAACAGTTCCGGGAATTTCAACCAGCGCAGGGCGATCCTCGAACTTTCGCTTCCAGCTTTCAAGCGCAATCAACGCGGCAGGAGTGTTCAGCCAGCTTTGCTCCTGCGTGATGAAATCGGAATATCGCGAGCTTGGGAATTGACGTTGCTCTCCGAATAGTTCGCAGCGAATAATGCGAAGCGACAGCCGGTCACACACGAAGTGCGGCAGCAAGAGCGCCAGAATGTGATGCTGTTCGTCGGTCCGGAACAGGCTTGCGTGTAGCTGGGGCGGCGTTGACAGGTCCAACGGCCTAGCCATGAAGCTCGCGAGCCAATCACTCGCCTGATCCTTCGGGCCGTAGACGATAGAAAGAGTAGCGGTGCATTCCGGGATAAAGCATTGGTACGGTTCGCCGTCTTTCATCACAACGGAAGATCGGAGAACTTCATGCCGCGAAACAATCGAATTCAGCTTGTCTTGCAACACGTTCACGTCAACGTCGCCGGCAAGTTGGAAGGCAACAGCGACGTTGTAAGCCTTGTTCTCCCGATTGAGCACGTGCAAGAACCAAAGCCTCCGCTGGGCAGAAGAAAGTCTCCACAGCGAGTCCCCTTGAAGGTGTTCATACATCACTGGAGGGTTTAGGACAGGCCTTTCCAGGGAGCGAATCTCTTCAGCGACTTGACGGATTGTGGCTCGAGCGAACAGAGTGGAAACGGGTATCTCGAAATCCAGACTTTCACGTATGTCGGAAACTATTCGCAGGGCGGAGATCGAGTCGCCCCCCAAATCGGAAAAAGCTTCGTCGCGACCCACACTGTCCAGGTCCATTGCATCGCACCAGATCGAGGCAAGCTTTTCTTCCAAAGCTCCGAGAGGAGGATCGCCGATGTCTCTTTCAGTCACATGCTCGACCGCTATGGCACCGAGTTTTTGCCGATTTAATTTTCCGTGCGCATCAAGCGGAAACCGATCGAGTTGTATGAGACGTGCCGGAATCATGTAGGTCGGCAGCCTTGCAGCCAGATGACGCCGCAACTCGCGAGTCGATGGTGCATGTTCTCCCGGAATGTAGAATGCGACGATGCGTGTCCCGCTGTCACCTGTGATAGCTGAGATGACGGCCACGTCACGAATACACGGAAAAGCGCGGATTGCCTCTCTCACTTCGCCCAACTCTACCCGGCAGCCGCGGATTTTAACTTGCTCATCTGCGCGGCCCAGATACTCCAAGCGCCCATCGGCGTGCCAGCGAGCGCGATCCCCGGTTCGAAACAAACGCGCTCCGGGCGAATTCGCAAAACGATCGGGAATGAAACGTTCGGCGGTCATCTCCGGATGACCGTAATATCCGAGCGCGAGATCGGGACCGCCGACGAAGATCTCGCCCGGGTCTCCGACGGGAGCGAGATCAAGTTGTTCGTTGAGAACGTAAACAGGAACGCCGGCGGGACGGCCTATAGTGATGAATCGCTCGGATTCAGTTTCGGCGAAATCGTGATAGGTGGCCGTCGGCAGTTCTGTGCTGCCGTAAAACAGGTGCAAACGTGCGGCCGGCAGGCGCGATTGGAATCGCTTTTGCAGATCCATTGGTAGCGCCTCCCCGGTGCAGACAACGTGCTTGAGAGTCGTACATGCCGTCGCATCGGGGTGATCGAGAAATTCACGCAAAAGAGATGGAACAAAATTCGCAATTGTGATCCCCTCATGCACTATGAGTCGGGCGAGGTAACTCACATCGGCCTGCCCTCCTGCGTTGGCGATGACGATCGTTCCACCGGTTGTCAAGGGCCAAAAAGTTTCGCGTAAAAGAGTGCCGAACCCGACGGGAGACTTGAGCAAGTGGCGATCTGATTCGTCTGCGTTGTACCGTCGCTGTGTCCAGAACTGCCTTCGACCGCGTCCCCCGTAAGTGATGAGAACGCCCTTAGGGCGACCGGTCGACCCCGACGTATAGAGCAAGAATGAAGGTTGATCATCCTCAACGACACATCCAGGATTCGCGGCATTCCCCAGTTTCAGGGCGGCGATATCGATTCCAGGAATGTCAGCTAGAAGTCCCCCGTGAGAAATTACGATTTCCGGACGCGCATCTGCCAGGATGCGGCGGGTTCGC
>JAFAUR010001109.1 GCA_019243205.1 Acidobacteriaceae bacterium
GAAGTCAAGAACGGCCTCGAGTGCGGTATATCGCTGGCGAACTTCAACAACGTCCAGGTCGGGGACGTTCTCGAGATGTTCACGATGGAACGGATCGCTCCCGAGCTTCCACTTGCTGTTCACTAGTAAGTAGTAAAACCAAGCGAGGGTCCCGGCGCTCACTGCTGGGACCTATTCTTGTTTGTATGCCCTCGATCGGGGTATTAACTCTCGACATTCACGTCGAAGATTCGCATTCCCTCAAAGACAAGCGGCACGTCGTGAAGAGTCTGAACGACCGTTTGCGCCAGCGGTTCAATGTCTCGACGGCAGAGATCGACGGACTGGATTCCTGGCAGAATTCGGTGGTTGCTGTGGTCACGGTTTCGGGCGATAGAGTGCGGGCAGAGCAGATATTGCAGGCAGCCGAGGCGTTCGCCGCGAGCATTCTGGGCGGGGCCTTGGCAGGCAGCACGGTCGAGTGGATCTGAGCGGCGGAATTCTACACTCAAAAGGAGGAGGCCAAATGGATTCACATCGAGCAGAGCGTGTATCCGAAGCGTTGCGTGAGGAGTTGGGCGAGATGATCGCGTACGAACTGGCTGATCCGCGAATCGGTGATGCAACCGTAACCGAAGTCCTCCTTTCTCCGGATAAGAAACATGCCCAAGTTCGGCTTCATATGGGACAGGGCGCCGCGGATCAGGAGAACACGATACGAGCTCTAGACGGCGCAAAGCATTTTCTGCGGAAGCGTCTGGCGGAGCGGTTGAGCCTTTTTCGGATTCCGGAGCTGCACTTTGAAGCGGATATCGAAACGGATGCGGGGCGGATGGAACATCTGCTGAAGCGGATGCGTCGAGGGCGCCCGCGCGATCTCGAAAACGGCTCTTCCAGTTAATGCCGGCGAGAGTTTGCTGTCTTCTGGCCGCATTCGCACTTATAGCCGCGGCGCATAGTCCGGAACAACCGGGAGTTGTTCGCCTGGAGCGCTCTCTGGACGCCATGGGCACGACGTACACGATCGACATGTACGGGCCGAATCCGGCTGTTATGGCGGGGGCTGCCGAAAACGCGTTTGATGAGGTGCGGCGTGTGGATGACATGCTGTCGAACTACAAGCCGGAGAGCGAACTCAGCCAGGTGAACGCACATGGCGCAGAAGCACCGGTTCACGTCTCGCGCGAGTTTTTCGAGTTCCTGCAGACTTGCGCGCGCTACAGCGAGGCGAGCGAAGGCAGCTTCGATATCACCGTAGGATCTTTGATGAAGGTCTGGGGATTCTACAAGGGATCGGGGCACCTGCCGCATCAAGCCGAAGTGCGCGCCGCGTTGCAAACTGTCGGGTACCGCAATATCGATCTGGATTCCTCGAACTTGACGGTACGCCTGAAGCGGTCTGGTGTAAACCTGGACCCCGGGGGCGTGGGCAAGGGCTATGCAGTGGACCGGATGGTTGCGGTGCTGCGGGAGTGCGGTGTGAACTGCGCGCTCGTTTCAGGAGGCGGCAGCAGCATTTACGGTATAGGCGCTCCTCCCATCGACGCGCGCGGGTGGCATGTAAAAATCAGAGAGCCGAAAAACGAAAAAGCTACCGCGGCGGAGGTTTACCTGCGAGACAATTCCGTGTCGACGTCGGGAAATTACGAAAGGTTTTTTTGGGCTGAGGGTAAACTCTATAGTCACATCATGGATCCGCGCACCGGTTATCCTGCTGTAGGCATGCTCTCGGTCTCCGTTATCGCGCCCAAAACTCTCGACAGCGAGATCTGGGCCAAACCTTACTACATACTGGGTCGAGATTGGACCCTCCGGCACAAGCCGAAAGACTTTCGTGTTTTGCTTTGTGAAGACAAGCCGGGGGCCCAATGCGCGTGGCTTCCGTAGGCGGACGGTTTCTGGACGCCTGCAGGAGGCGTTCCACGGATGTCCGGCCTGTGTGGTTCATGCGGCAGGCGGGACGATACTTAAAGCCGTATCGGGAGATCCGGGCGAAACACAGCATTCTCGAGATCTGTAAAAAGCCCGATCTCGCGGCAGCCGTGACGCTTCAACCGGTGGAGATCCTCGACGTCGATGCCGCGATCATTTTCGCGGACTTGCTGCTTCCGATCGAGCCGATGGGATTGAAGCTGGAATTTGTGAGCGGCGAGGGACCATGCATCGACAATCCGGTAACCGAACCGGATGACATCGACGGACTTTCAACCGACCACACGGATGACCTTGGGTATGTAGCGGAATCGATCAAGCTGGTCACGCGGGCCCTGGCGGGGCGTGTGCCTGTTGTCGGCTTCGTCGGAGCTCCGTTTACGCTCGCGAGCTACATGATCGAAGGAGGTGCGTCCAAGACCTTCTTGAAAACGAAGCGGCTGATGTTCGGCGATGAAGTGATGTGGCGGCGGTTGATGGGCAAACTGGTCGACGTACTGGGCGAGTTCGCGGGCATCCAGATCGGGGCGGGAGCGCGGGCAATTCAGGTGTTTGACAGCTGGGTAGGGGCGCTGAGCCCGGAAGATTACGTTCGCTACGTGCAGCCGTATTCGCGGGCGCTGATTGAGCGGATTCGCGGAAACGGCGTGCCCGTCATTCATTTCGGTACCGGCGCGGCAGGCTTTTTCCGCGAGTTGCATGCCGCGGGGGGAGACGTCATCGGAGTGGACTGGCGCATCAATATCGACCAGGCATGGATGGATATTGGCTATCGCGCGGCCATTCAGGGTAATCTCGATCCGGTGGCACTATTTGCGCCTCTGCCGGAACTCAGGACCAAAGTGACGGATTTGCTGCGGCGGACAGGAACGCGGCCCGGGCACATCGTCAACCTCGGGCACGGCATCCTTCCTGAGACACCAGTCGAGAGTGTCAAAGCGGTCGTCCAGATTGTGCGCGAGTTTCATCCAAAACACCAGTGAACGGCCGTCGCGTTCTGATTATCGGGGGCGGGATTTCAGGGCTCTCGACGGCGTACTATCTGGGCAAGCACGGCATTCCCTCTATTCTGCTTGAAAAATCAGGACGGCTCGGCGGGCTGATCCGGACGGATGTGGTCGAGGGATGCCAACTCGAAGCCGGGCCTGACAGTTACATCGCGACCAAGCCGGCGGTTACTGAACTGGCAGATGAGCTTCCCGCGCTGGCTGGCCAGGTCATCGGATCGAACGATCGCGGGCGTCGCATCTTCATCGTTCGGAACTCGCGTCTGATCCCGATGCCGGAGGGCATGTCGATGATGGTGCCCGGCCGGATGCTGGCGGCGCTTCGATCCCCGCTGATCGGATATCAAACCAAGTTGCGGTTTCTGACCGAGATTCGAATGCGTCCCCGGAAGCGCCGGAGCGATGTATCGATCTCCGAGTTCATCGGTGATCATTTCGGACACGAAGCTGTGCGATATTTGACCGAGCCGCTACTCTCCGGTGTTTTCGGCGGCGATTCGGCTCGCCTGAGCGCGCGCAGCGTGTTGCCGAGATTCCTTCAGTACGAAGAGAAGATGGGGAGTCTGATCCGCGGAGTGCGGGCGGAAGGAAGGAGCGGGGGAGCAAAGACGAGCTTGTTCCGTTCCTTTCGTGGGGGGATGCAGGCCCTGACGGACGCGCTCGCAGATGTGATCCAGAGCAACACGCGTATTCTCTTCAAAGAGGCATCGCAGGTCAGGCGGGAGGAGAACGGGTGGGGGGTCCAGGTTGACGGAGAGTGGATTACGGGCTCGCATCTCGTGCTGGCGTGCCCGGCGTACGTCAGCGCGGGGCTGCTGGCGGGTGTAGCTCCCGCACTTTGCTCTGAGTTGGACGTTATACCGTATTCGTCGGCGATGCTGGTTTCGTTGCTTTACCGAAAGGCGGATCTCAACGGAGACCTGCGCGGTTTCGGATTTTTGGTGCCTCGAGACGAGCGCAGGACGATCGCCGCAGCGACCTGGATCCACCGCAAGTTCCCCTCGCGTGTGCAACCGGGCTTTGCGGCTGTTCGGGCGTTTGTTGTAGATCCCGAGGCCACGGCTCTGGTCGCGGCGAGTGCGAACGAGGTGACGGGGCTGGCGCGCGGGGATCTGGCGCGGTTGGCCACTTTCAGCGCCGACCCGATGGCGATACGGTTTTATGCGTGGCCTCGATCGATGCCACAGTACCTGGTCGGACATGGACAACGAGTCGCACGAATCCAGGCGTTAACGGCACAACAGAACGGGCTGTATCTGGTGTCCAACGCTTTCGAAGGGATCGGAATCCCGGACTGTGTCCGACTCGGCAAAGAAACGGCAAAGAAGATTGCCGCGCCGAACGGCTGATAATTCTGAATAGAAATTCACGATTTCGTGCCGTGG
>JAFAUR010000152.1 GCA_019243205.1 Acidobacteriaceae bacterium
CATGTCGAAAATATCGGCGCGTCCGTGCTCGTGCAGACACCGGATCTTAATGATCTGCCGTTCACTTTAGACAACGGCGTGAAGGTGTTCCACCTCATCGCCGAGCCCGTGAAGCAGGAAGTCGCTCCGAACAAAACCCTTGATCTTTGGGGTTTTAACGGCAGCGCTCCGGGCCCAACGATTCAGGTTACCGAAGGAGACCGCGTCCGCATCATTGTGGATAATCACCTGCCCGAGCCCACCTCTATGCACTGGCACGGCTTTGAGATTCCGTTCGCCATGGACGGAGGCCCCGGAGCGAGCCAAGCGCCGATTCCACGAGGAGACCGATTCACTTACGAATTCACTCTGCACCAGAACGGCACATACTTTTATCACTCACACATGGCGATGCAAGAAATGATGGGCATGCTCGGCGCGTTCATCATGCACCCGAAGGGAGCCAGCACGCCGCGAGTAGATAAAGATTTTGTGATTCTCCTGCAGGAGTACGCGGTCCTTCCCAATAACACAGTGCCAAACACGATGAACATGGAGTTCAATTGGCTCGTGTTCAACGGCAAGGCAGGTCCGGCAACAACGCCGTTGATTATCCGGTTGGGCGATCGCGTTCGCATCCGGCTAATCAATCTAGGGATGGATCACCACCCGATTCACTTGCACGGGCACACTTTCTATGTAACGGGAACCGAAGGCGGACGGATTCCCGAGTCCGCATGGTTCCCGGGCAATACCGTTTTGGTCGGTGTCGCGCAATCTCGAGACTTCGAATTTGTAGCGAATAACCCCGGCGACTGGATGCTGCATTGCCATCTCCCGCACCACATGATGAACCAAATGTCTTCGAACGTCGGGCCGATGTCGCGTGCCGGCACTGGCATGCCCGCGGGCGTGGACATGAACCAAGGCATGGGAATGCTTCAGGGAACTCCTGGGGCGCCCCTGGGAGACGATTACGGACCCAGTCTAGGCCGCGGGATGGGCGTTGGCTCGACCAATGATCAGACGGTTGCGAATACACCGCTGTCACGAGACAAAGCAGCATCGGCAATGGCCGGCATGCAGCACGAGATGCCCGGAATGCAACACAACATGCCGGGAATGCAGCACGGCGTCATGAATATGAGCGCTGATGTTGCGAAGGATGCGAACCGCGTTCCCGGATTTCCGCAAGATGCTTACATGGAAGGCTCAATGATGGCGATGGACAACATGGTCGCGCGGCCGCAGAACTATGGCCTTCGACCAGGTTGGAGCGGCTTTATGCAGGGCATGATGAGCTTCGTCCGTGTCCTTCCCCCGGATCAGTACGACCAGGTGATGGAGCAGATTCGTCGCGAACAACCGATGAACATGCCAGGCATGCACCACCATCAACAAATGTAAGGGGAGACAGCTCATGAAAAAGACATTGATCAGTCTCTTCCTCGTTCTAAACTCATTCGCGCTGGCGCAAGCAGCGCCTCAGAACACCCCGATGTCGCAGGACCACAACAGTCATGAAGCAATGCCGAGCACCCAGCATAATATGCCGGGCATGCCAGGAATGGAAAGCCCCAAACATTTGCCCGCCACGCAGACTCCGCCGCCCGATCTGTTGAAAGATATCGTCGGACGCCCGGCTATGCGCTTAGAAGATTTCCAACAATTTGCATTGGCTAACAACCCTACTCTGAAGCAGGCAGGCGCACTCGTCAGACAGTCGGGTGCTCAAGCTCGCCAAGCGGGTCTGTATCCGAATCCAATGGTTGGGTACCAGGGTGAACAGATTCGCGGTGGATCTTTCGGAGGCGGTGAACAAGGGGTATTCTTCCAACAGACATTTGTCCTCGGGGGGAAATTGGGGCTGCGTCGAAGTGTTCTTCAAGAACAACGGCGCGAGGATGAGATCGGCGCCTCGGAGCAGCGATACCGAGTGCTTAGCGATGTCGGACAAAGCTTCTATTCTGCTCTCGCAGCGCAGGAACTTTTCAGTGTCAGGCAACGGCTGCTTTCGCTGGCAATGGATGCTGTGACCACGGCAAACCAGCTCGCGAATGTCGGGCAGGCGGATGCACCTGACGTGCTGCAAACCGAGGTCGAAGCGGAACAGGCGAAGGTGGATTACACCACGGCGCAGCGCACGTATCTTCAGGCATTCCACATTTTGGCTGCGCTGGTAGGCAAACCTGAACTGCCGGTAAGTCCGTTGCAAGGCGATTTAGAGCACCCACCTGAAATCAACGCCGACGGGATCGTAGATCAGATCGCCCGGGACAGTCCATCGGTGAAGCGAGCGCAGCAGGATATCACCCGAGCTCAAGCCGAATTGAAAAGCGCCAAACGGGAGAGCGTCCCAGATCTCCAGATCCGTGCCGGTTTTC
>JAFAUR010000201.1 GCA_019243205.1 Acidobacteriaceae bacterium
TACCTCTGCCGTGGCCTGCCGGATCGTGCTTGGCATAGCCCGGGTGCTCTTCCATTTCCAGTTCCAGCAAAGCCTCAAGTGTCTCTTTTACCAGCTTCTGGAAGAGTTGTTTGGTGTCGACGGCCTGCCTCTCGCCGGCTGCGCGCACCTGGGCGATCAAGGATTGTTTGAAATCTGCCGCAGATTCTGCGCCGACCTGTTGGGCTTGGGTCGCCTCGTCTGGTTCCGTTTGTGTCATCGAGCTATCTCCTTTCTGCATTTCATTGCCTTCGGGTTTAGCTCCGCCGCATTCGGGCTGGGGCCAGCGCCGCGCTCTGGTTTGGGAGCTTCGGTCGCCCTCGGGCTCCCTTCGCCCCCAAACCAAGCTATTGCCGGCCTAATCCATCCCAAAACAATTTACACAGAAAATGTTACAGAGCCGCATAATCGCTCCCAGATATCGAAAGTCTCAAGGCTGCTGGTTGTGCAGCACGTCCCGATCGACCGCAGCGTGACATATTCGTCTACAGCCACGCACATAGCCTCTAGTCCGGCTGGCTTACGCATGTCCTTCCGAGTTTTTCTGAAGCCTTTCACTTAAGAATTTCATGCTGGACCCCGCCGTATCGCTGGCGATGACCATTCTCAACGTCAGCAATTCACCTCTTTCATCTCTGGTGGGCGTGTTGTGCGATCGCATCGACGCACGCAGAGTTGTCTTATCGGGGATGCTCGGTCTGGCGCTTTGCTTGCTGGCTGCCCGCATCATCGGTGCAAATCTGTGGGACGGAGCCCCGGCAATGACGCCTGATAGTGCCCCTGAGTCTGTATCTGAACAGCCGGTGTGAGCTGCTGCGGACGACGGGCGGCTTAATTTTGCATCGATATCTGTACGCCGCCCCTATAGCCGTTGCCGATCTGCTCATGCGCCACGCAGCGAGTGCTGCTGAGTTGATCATCAGGCTCCACGTGAATGAACGGGCACTCTATCGCGTATTGCGTCTCCTAAGTGGGCAAGGTGTCTTTGAAGAGATTGCCTGCCAAACCTTCGCCGACAGCCCACACCCTGAATACCTACGATCGGATGTGCCCGGATCGCTTCGTCCCTTGCTCATTATCCGGATCCGTGGCTCTCAGTGAGCTATCCGTCAGCATTACTACCGGTAAGCCAAGCTTCGAGAAGGTCTGTGGTTCGGAAATGTTCTCTCACATCCACGGCCGTCAGAATTAGGCCGTGTGTTCGATACCCTCGCCCCAGATCTTCCCTGAGTTGAAAATTGCTCTAAAAAGGGAGCCGTCTTTAATTCGACTTGCGTCGGTCCAGCGATCGACGACAGCGTGCGCCTCAGCGGCAACGGGCAGTGCACGTGCGCGGTCTACGCCGAAGGAAAGTTGCCCCGCGGCGGTTATCAACGCCCGAAATCGACGGCAGTAACGCACTTTCGAGCAGGCGCGCCTAATGGTCCAGCGCAGGGGTGCGGCACCGGACGTGCGGTTGCGAAGGCGACCTCGGGTATCGCTGCGCACCGTCGTCGATGCGGTCGAGGACTTCACCCCGGCGTGCCGGGCACGAGTGTGACCAGCGAACGCATGCTGCAGTTCGAGCACCTGCTCGAATTGCGCTTGATCCCGTTTGTCGCCACCAAACGCATCGAATACATCCAGGAAATTTACAACGCCGAAATCTGGGGCCAGTTCCGGCCGTCGTGAAAGAACGAAAACCCGCACTGGAACCAGCGGGCGGCCGAACCTGATACGGCAGCCAGTCAAGCCCCTCGGCAAAGGAACTGTGTGCCGGATGATCGGCGATCTCCGGATGTTTGTGAAGCACTGTTGGCAGGCCGGACGTTTGCCTTCGGAGCAATGACCATTCAGCCGTATTTCAAAAGCAAAATCACGTCCGGCCCCGGCACAGGTCACGGTTCAACAGGGATGGTCAATTTTTCCGCCTGAGAGACCCGAGTCGCTTTGCGCCAGATCCAATACACCGCCGCACCAGCGGCGATCATCGCCAATGCCATGAAAGAAGGCCTGGGCTGCGTGATCACGGAATTTACAATGAACCAAACCGATACGATGACGAACGCCCAAAGCGTGTAGGGGTAACCCCACATTTTGTAGGGCCGGTGCGCGTCCGGCATCCGCCGGCGAAAGACCTGTACAGCCAAAACGCTCAATGTGTAAAAAATCCAAGCCGCGAGAATTGCGTATGAATAGAGTGTTTCGTAGGAACCGCTGACGATGAGCACGGCGGTCCAGAGGCCACCCATGACGATGGAAAATGCGGGCGTTTGAAATCGCCGGTGAACGCGGCCGAATCGCGAGAAGAAAAGCCCGTCTCTCGCTTGCGCGAACGGGATGCGGGCAGCCGCGACGATGCATCCGTTGACCGCGGCCACGATCGACAATAACACTATGGAGGACACGAACTTTCCTCCGATGGCGCCCATGGTCCGCGTGGCCGCCTCCGCGCCCACACGCTCCGATTCGGCAATTTCGGAAATCGCCATGACCTTCATATAGGCGACATTCGCAAAGATGTACAAAACCCCAACAACCGCCATCCCGAGGATGAGCGAGCGCAGCAGATTCTGCTTAGGGTTCCTTATTTCGCCGGCAACGAAGCTGACATAGCTCCAGCCGTTGTAGGCCATGAGGCAGGCGGACATCGCTATGCCGAATTGGGTCAAGGAAAGCTGCGGATGAGTTGCCACTATGCCCAGAGGCTTGCTCCCAGAACCGGTTAACATCGCCGACCCGATGAGTACGAGTAATCCCACAATCTTCAGAATCGTGAACGTACGCTGCACCCAGGCGCCTTCACGCACGCCGATCAGGTTCACGGTCGACAAAATCGCCAGCAACGCGAGCGACACAGCCTTACTCATGGCAGGCGTGAGCGGAATGAACTGCCCTGCGTATATGGAGAACGTGACTGCGAGCCAGGCTGTCCCTCCGGATAACACCGCAAGCATGAAAGTCCAGCCGCTGACAAAGGCGCAGAGCGGGCCGTACGCTTCACGCAGGTATATATAGAGACCTCCGGTTGCGGGCATCATTGCCCCGAGCTCGGAATAAGCAAGAGCACCAAAAAACGAAAGCACCCCGGAGATGATCCAGACCGAGAGAATGGCTAAGCGGGACGGAAGGTTTCTCGCAATCAGGTTAGGTAATACGAAAATGCCAGATCCGATGACAATGCCAATGACCATGACGGTGGCATCCAGCATTCCCAATTTTCGGGGCAGGTCGGTGATGGTTGCAGTTTGCGTCTCCATGTAGCGGAACCGGCAGCCTAAGCGAGACGCGAACTCACCTTCGTGCACTTTCGCGGGTGAAGCGCATACCGGTGTACTTTTCGATAGCATCGAGGTCGAGAGAGATTCCCAACCCCGGCGCATCCGGAATGGTCAGCATCCCGTCGTTATCCATCGGCCAACCTTCTGAGGCGATTTCGTCAATGAAAGGAGACCCGGTGAGATACTCCACCATTTCCGTGCCGCGGCTCGCCGACGCGAGTTGAAGATCCGCAGCAAGCCCGAGCGCAGTGTTCCATCCGTGGGGAATGAATCGCACGCCATTGTCCTCCGCCATCCAAGCGATGCGGCGCTCCTCGCTGATCCCGCCCACCTTGGTGACATCCGGCTGAACAATGTCGAAGGCTCTTCTCTGGAGCCAGGGCATGAATGATTGCCTGCGGGTCAGCACCTCTCCACCCGCGATCTTCACTGGCGAGGATTGCCGCAGCAACAAATAGTCTTCCAGGTGGTCGGGCGCCAGCGGCTCTTCAAACCAGTGCACTTCATATTCAACCAGCATCTCCGCGGTTTCGAGAGCCCACTTATAGTCCTGTCGCCAAAAGGCGTCGCTCGCGCCCGCGTCCACCATCAGCAGTGCATCCGGTCCGACAGCTTCGCGCGCGGCGCGCACGATCCGTTCATCCATTGCTCGGGAAACGCGCCCAAATGGACCCCAACCGATTTTGAATGCACGGAACCCTTGATCGCGGATGCCGAGCAATTGTTCCGCGAGGAGCTCAGGCTCGCGCATCAGGATTGACGCGTAAGGCCGCACGCGATCGCGATAACGTCCGCCCAACAACCGGCCGACTGGCTGGCCGGTTACCTGGCCCAATATGTCCCAAAGCGCGATATCGATACCACTGATGGTGTGAGTAATGGTCCCGCCGCGTCCCAACCAAAAGGTGTTGGTGTGAAGTTTCTCGCTGACTCGCTCGGGCTCCAGCGGGTTTTCATTGCGATAGAGCGGCTCGAGCACGCCGAGCGCCGCCTTTACGAGCTCATCATTGGTGAAGACTGATCCCCAGCCGGTCACGCCTTCGTCCGTAAAGACGACAATCAGCGTGTGGACACAGTCCTCCGGCCGGATCTCATTAGACCAGCCGCCTTGGGGAGTGCCGTGCCTGAGGCCCGCCGCCTGAATTTCGGTAATCTTCATGAACGATCAGCTCTGCGACTTGACACACAATATAATCTCGCCATGCTCAGGCGCAACTTTTTCGCTCATTTGATGGCCGGCGCTGTCGCGCAGCTCGCCTCAACTCGAATGGAGGCACAAAGCGGAGCTTCCACCACGAATGTTTTTTTGGAGCGCCCCGCCAGCGGACAGCCTTACCAGGGAAAGGTCCTGCTGGCCCTGCAGGCGCATTCCGATGACATTCCACTCTCGGCCGCCGGCACGGTGGCCAAGCTTATCGAAGAAGGCTACACCGGTTACCTCGTACGCGCGACAAATGACGATATGGGCGATGCTCCGGGGCTCGGAATGTCTGGCAGCATTGGGGAAAACGTGTTGCGCAATCAACAGGATAACGAGGAGATCGCGCGCATCTTGGGTTGCAAGCGCACGTTCAATCTTAACTACAACAATCACCGCATGGCGGATATATCAGTGAACGAATTAATCAGCCGTCTTATCTTGATCATCCGCCTCATCAAAGCCGATACGATTGTTTGCTGGGATCCGTGGGCGCATGACGAAGAAAATCCGGATCATTACATGCTGGCGCGAAGTGTGGAAGCGGCCTGCTGGATGGCGGGCCGCGCGCACGATTATCCGGAGCAATTGGCGGCGGGCCTGGAGCCGCATGCCGTCGGGGATAAGTATTATTTCGCGCGGCGCCCCGAAATCACTCGCGTCGTAGACATCAGCGCTCAAATCGGAAAGAAGATAGACGCGAATCGCGCCAACAGCGCGAAAGGACCGGGCGGACACCTGGGCTCAAAGCTGCGCGCCGAACTGGCAATGAAAGGCGAGCGCTTGCCGCTGCTGGGCGAGGGAGATGATGCCAGCGCCGACCGGCACTACATCAGAGAATTCGTCATGCGCCGCAGCCGAGAGCTGGGCCAGAAGTACGGAGTCGAGTACGCGGAGGCCTTTCATTACCTACCTCCGGGAAGTGCAGGGGCCGGAACCGACCCAATCGTGGAAGAGTACGTGAGGCATCACGCGGTGCCGCGGAACTAACGCTAGCACCCAAAATCAGAGCCACTATTCCCATCGCCACCGCGATTCCATGATTTGAATAAATTTGGTGCACGGCGAGTCCGGCAAAGCTAATAGCCTGACCATCGACCCAGCCCATCAGCCATGTTCATCTAAACCATTCTGGTGTTCTGGGTTTGGCTTTCCAGCGTGTGAGCGGACTGGCGCTCGGCGTTGGAGATCGTGTGATCCGCACGGAGTAGAACCCGAGGCTGGCCCGATGCCACGCTGCCTGACGAAGGTCTGATGACAAGACGATCCTGTTTCTTCGCTCACTTGGCTGCTCTACTTGCGCCACTCTGACCGGCTGCCAGCAACGTTGGTCTAGACCTCGTCATGAACATAGGAGACAAGGCGCGCTCTAGACATTCCGTTTTCCACCTATGGCGAATCAGGTTGGAACGACAATATAGGTTTGCCGCCATGCTGAACTGCTCAATCATGTCGCCTGTGCAGGTGCTGATAGTATAGCCCCGGTACCCGTAAAGGCGATGGTAGAGCGGAACTCAGTGTTGAATCGATTAGCAACGTGTCGAAGGCGTGAAGATCACTTCGAGGAGGACATATAATTCCCGCTGTGCCAGATCGCTACGGAAGAGGTTCTGTGAACACAACAGGGCGCTTGTGGACTGCGGGCTTGCAAGACGTGCAATTCTGCATTCCCACTGCACTTCTGGTTATCGATTACTTCTGCTCGGGGTCGTACATTAATTGGGGCCGGAACAGTTGAGCGCTGCGACAGCCGTTAGCCCGACCGACCTCTCGCGACAACGGGTGCTATACCGTCTGGGCGTATTTTGTGGTCTCGCGGCTGCGCTCTGGCTCGCGGGAGCGGAAGCGCCGACAAAGCTGGTTACAGTCGCAGTACCGCCAGTAGTCATCTCTTTCATGATGGTTTTCGGCGCGTTCGTATCGCGCTGGAGTCTTCCCGCATTGGTTCGTGGCACCGGAGATATATTTCGGGATGTTCGGAAAGTGCCGCATCTCGTTTTGTGGGGCGTAATAGCCGGGTGTTTGTGGGCGGTTGGCAACACGCTAACGATCTTTGCAGTGCGGGAAATTGGACTCAGTCTGGCGTTTCCACTGTGGAACTCGAACAGTCTGATCGGAATACTCTGGGGCGCGCTGCTGTTCAGAGAATTGCACGGCGCCGGTTGGGTCCGCAAGGCCGGTGTAGTCGGCGGTGCCGTCGTCATCTTCCTAGGTGCACTGCTGATCTCAGCGGCATCCGTATCGCAGTCAACGCATGGAAACGCCTTCCGTGGCATTGCGGCGGCACTGGGCGCGGGACTGATGTTCGGGTCGATGTACATCTCCTACCGCAAGGCCTACATCACAGGCATGAACCCGCTCACGTTTCTCACCTTCTTTACCTTTGGGGAACTGACGATCATGACGATCATCGCGGTGGCATTTGCAGGTGGTGTCGGGCCGTTCTGTCGCGAGTTGTATGCGAATCAGACGATTCTGCTATGGCCCATGCTGGGCGGGTTCATGTGGGTCGTGGGTGACCTTTTCCAGAACTATGCGACAAAGTACATCGGCATCAGCCGCGGAATCCCGCTCTCGAATACGAATCAGTTATGGGGTTTGGTGCTCGGGTTACTGGTATTTCGCGAGTTGCACGGATTGGCAGCAAGCGTTTATGCCAGGGTAATCGGAGGATCAGTCCTGATGGCCCTCGGCGCGCTCGCTATCTCGACCTGCTCGGCGCCAGAGGGAGAATACGTCCAATGGAAACGAGCAGCGCTGCGGGAAACTGAACTCTATGGAATTGATCCCGAGTATGTGAACGCGCGCCTAACAGGCCACGATTTAAGTGCTGGCGTGGTGCGCCGAACCTGGAAGGACTGGCTGCTCATCGCGGCTGCTACTTCAATCTTTGCCGGGTTGGGTATGCTCGCTCGGGTGCCTCAGATGGAGATTCAAAGCAGCTGGCTCGTATTTTTCGCGGCTGCCTTACTGTCCGTGCTTGCAGTTGGTGCGATTGCACTGTGGCGTGTCACGAACTTTACTTGACTGCGAACGGCGCCACTTCGGCAACATTCGAGCGACTTCAGCTTCATAGACGTCGCCGTCCATAGGCTCCGATTGTGTTCAGACCTGGTCAAAGCCGCGCGACCGGCACTCTCGTCTTGGCAGTCGCGGTCGCCGGATGCCTGTCTCTGCCTTAAATGCTGACCACAGGGCACGGCGACTCGCGGATGATGCTGTAAGCATGAGGATGCAATCGGGCTGCGATTCCGGTCTGCGCATGACGACCGAGTACAAGAAGGTCAGCAGCGAATTGCGCGACGCGGCGGTAAATCCCTTCCGAGATAGAGCCGCTGTCGACTACGATTTCAGCATCCACATTCATTTCCTGCAGTACCTTTTGAAGCGTTTCCCGGGCAGCCTCTATTGCCCGAACGCCCGCATCCGACTCAGAGGCGTCCGCGATCAAAGGATCCGCGGGGGCGGTCACATGAAGAACCAGTAATTGCGCACCCATCCTCAAAGCCATTCCCGAGGCCCACAGCAACACATCTTTTGTACGCGGCCCCAAATCAACAGCACAGGCGATTTTCCGGCACGTCGGTTCGGCCGGCAGGGCGTTCTCAATGTGTACGCTCGTCCATACAGCGCAATCGCAATCATGCAGTACCTTCGCGGTCACGGAGCAGGCGGCGGTAGGGTCCGCAACCGCGGGTCGGCATCATGATGAGGTCGGCGCGGGTCTGGCGGGCGTATTCGATGATCTTCGCAGCCGCGTCTCCTTCTCGCACCTCATGCGAAACCGAGCGGTCCTGGAACTCGGCGCGCGCAAACTCTTCTAGTTTTCCCTCTACCTCGGGCACTTCCTGGACGGCCGCGCTGCGATGAGCACGCCCTGCAACGCTCCCCATAAACCGCGGCGCGTGCTCCACATGCAAAAGCAGCAATTCAGCTTGAAACTTTTGAGCGAACGCTTTCGCGTAGCTAGCTGCGGCTGCAGACCGTTCAGAGAAGTCGACCGGTACGAGAATCTTTTTCAAATCAAACATGTTGAATTACCTCCTGTTTGAAGCGATGCGTGCGCACTTGCGAGGCCAATTCTGCTGCAGGCGGCCGCAAGTGCTAATGCACTGTGCGGCACGGTGCGACGAACGACTCCGGAGCCGCTCGCGACCAGCGCGACAGCCCGTATTGGGTGAACGCACCCATTCGTGCGCGATTACGCCCAACTCCTCCAACTCTATTGAAGGATCAGCACGCCCGTCAGGAGGTCTCAAGCGCGCACGGTATCTTCCCGAAGGGAGTAACAGACGTGCGGATAGGTGAGATTGGTATTCGCGACGTAGCGTGTGCGGCGCCTGATACTCGGGTTATCGATGCTGCTCGAATCATGCGGGAACGCCACGTCGGTGACGTTGTCGTTATCGAACAAACGAAGAAGGGCCGGTCCCCATCGGGATCATCACAGATCGGGACATTGTCATTGGCACTGTGGCTCGCGGGCTGGACCATCTCAACTGACAGTTGCAGACATCATGAGCACGGGCCTGGTCACCATCTCTGAAGACCAGGACACTTTTTGAAACGCTGGAACGGATGCGGAGGCATGGAATTCGGCGGCTGCCCATCCTGGACCGCCAAGGAGTGCTCTTGGGTATTGTTGCGGTTGACGACTACTCGAATTTCTGGCCATGCAGCTCTCCGACCTGGTGAGAGCGATCAGCCGGGATCGGAAACAAGAAGCCGTGTTTGTCTCGTACAAAGAACTGCATAATTCCGCCGAAGAACGATGCATTTTCACGGAAGGAGTACGAACCTGGTAAGGATTATCGATTTCGCCGCCAACGGATGCCTGATCTCTTTTTTATTTGCGGCGCTCCTACAAGCGCAGCAGTCGAGTTTTGATGGAACCTGGCAGATGGACAGCGCCAAAAGTCACGTGAGTGACGGCCGAACAGTCACGGTCACCATCGCCACGGTCGAAAACGGGATCAAGATGACGTTCAAGACGCGAAAGAGCGACGGGCAGGAGATAACATCGGAATTCACCAGCAAATTGGACGGTAAGCCAAGCGAGTTTGCCGAAGGTGCGCACAAATCGAAAATCACTATGTGGTACAACTGCCCGCTCGACAGACAAATGATGACGATGACCATCAATCACTATGAGCCAGCAGCTGCGGACGAAACGCTATGTGCAACAAGACTTCCTGACAGTGAACACGGCCGTGACATGATGGCGAAATGACTGCCATCTAGCGGAAGGAAAAGATCGTTTGCGCGATCGCCGGATCCTCGGTGCGCGTATTGCCAAATTTGGGAACGGCTGTTGTTCGCAAGCCCTTTGCGTCTAAACTGATTGACTCGTTTGCGCAAGCGATCTATCCCGTAAAGTCCGGAAATTCGTCTGACGCTGTATCCGACGGCTTAGCACCACGACTGGCAAAGTTAGACGACCTTATCATCAAGCCCCGAGCTTTTCGGCGCAGCATTCGAGTTTTCGGATATGTCGCCGCGGCTATAGATGCTTGCCTTGCACCTTCTGAACGGCTTGTTGCCGACCTCTCAATCAGCAGCTTAGATTATCTATTTCTGCTGGCAGCCTTTTCTTAGCTCTGGAATCGGCTCGATACATGAGTTATCTTCCTGCGGGGTGTTCCGAAAGCAACTTTCGCTTCGCAATGGATTGGCAAATCAGCTAGGGGGAACGTAACTATCCATCGTTTATGAATTCGCGATCCGGCAGCAATCTCTGGAGAGAACAGAATTGGACGCAGCCGCTTGGCTAGCATGGGCAAAGGCGGTGAATTTCCGGACAGCGCGTG
>JAFAUR010000248.1 GCA_019243205.1 Acidobacteriaceae bacterium
TGGATCGCCGGCCCACGCGAAAAGGTAATGACCCGGGCTGGCCGCTTGTGCAGCCAGCACCGCCCAGCAGCATAAAAATGACAGAGCGCCGGCTGACCATGGCATGAACATTCTGTCCGAGTATCGAGGCCTAACGGGCGGCAGCGAGGACACCAAGCAAGTCTACCCCATCAGACGCACATAGACATGGATCACGGGCCAGTCGGACATTGGCCTGTTTGTTATTTAACCCACGAGCGAAACCCGCTGTCGCAATTGTTCACGCAGGGGCGGCGACCTGGGTAATTATCGGTTTCGCTCATTGCGTTTTGAAGTAGCGAATGCCGGTCCTCCCAACAACATCCGCAGCCCGGATGCACCAGAAAAACAAGGCCTGACTATGCCGAAGCTGCATGAGGCTGCCGCAGCGCTGCAACTTCTCCAACGGGGCCATACGGCATAGTCCGGCATTCGACGTTGTGGCTTCTATGCCGGATTCGGCATAGGAAGCAGCGACATTCTTTCATTTTCGCGGCTGTCAAGCCCTGTCCCCACCGTCCAGGCCCGGTTTCGGGCAGATTCGAAAAATGGACATTCGGGAATCTGCAAACCGCGAAGCCGGTTAAATAATTGATCTCGTAATTGCGGTGTGAAGCCATTGCGGGTCCGAGCAACATAGATCAGCTTGCTTCCTTCGTAGTACCCGAAGATCAATGCGTCGAAGTTCTTTGAAGTCGGAGTGTATCCGCCGATAACGAACTCTTGGCCGCGGTTAATGCGCATCTTACGCCAGGCGCCAGAACGCTGACCAGGCTCGTATATGCTGTTTCGGCGTTTCGCGACTAAACCTTCGAGGCCCTGCTCACGAACGGATCGAATGAGGTCAGACAAATTTGCACTCAACTCTGCTGAATAGCGAATCGGCTCGTCTAGTTTCGAGAGGATCTTTGTCCTCACCAGCTCGCGCCGCGTATCGAGTGTTTCTGAGCGCAAGTCTCGACCAGCAAGGATTAGCAAATCGAATGCAAAATAGAAGACCGGAACTCTCGATGAGCCGTAGTTTTGGAGCGTATTGAACGACGGGCGACCGGACGCATCGAAAAATGTGGAGCTCCACATTTTTGGACTAATGGTGAGCACATGAAAATGTGCAGTGGGCGTTTCGTCAGCTGTGCACGCCTGCGATTTTGAACTGGCGGTTGCACATTACTAACCCCGGGCCTCGCCGATCGTCTCACATCCGGAGGTCCGATGCTGCTTCAGCTGTATCCGAGAGTTCACCGCCGGTATTCGTCGTTGCCCGTTTTCGGCCCTATCGTTGAGAACTTCGGTGCCTGGCTCCTCAAAAAGGGCTACTCGACCGACTGCATACGAGAGCACTTCTGTTGCATGCACCGGATCGCGCGCCTTCTGCACAAACGAGGCGTCAGCAACGTGGCGGAGTTGACGAGAGGAAAACTGCAAGCGTGCGCCCCAGCGCAACGACTCGATGACCGGCGGCTCGCAGCATCAGTGCGACTGCTGGAACGCTACTTCGCATCGGAAACCTTAATATTTGGTGCACAACTGTTGAGTCGAGTCGATCAGAGGACAGCTGAGTACGCCACATACCTGAATGAGGTCCGTGGGCTCGCAGCATCCACGGTGGCCGGTCATTGCGCAACGGTCGCAGCGTTGCTGACCGACATAGATTATGAATTAACTCCCGAGCGCCTTCGGGCACTTACGTCTCGAGATATTGAAGCCTTCGTCCGTCGCTCCGGAGCGCGATTGAAGCGATCTTCTCTCCAGAGCATGGTGGCGCACGTTCGAACTTTCTTGCGGTTCGCTGGGTCCTCCGGGGAGGCCCCGACAGGTCTCGACAGACAGATCGACACCCCTCGCGTCTATCGGGAAGAAAAACTTCCCAAATCATTGCCATGGGAAACCGTTCAGGCGTTCTTACAGGCCATTGATCGCACCACTCCGTCCGGGATCCGGGACTATGCGATCTTTCTCCTAATCGCCACGTACGGCTTGCGCGCGTGCGATGTTGTGGCACTCGCGCTGGACGATGTGGCATGGCGCGCTAGGCGCATCCGTATCGAGCAGCGGAAGACCGGGCGACTGCTTTGGTTGCCCCTCACTGACGAAGTCGCCACCGCGTTGCTGGAATATTTGCGCCGAGGCCGGGCGCATCTTGGAATAAGGCGGTTCCGACGCGGCTTCCAACGCGATCACCCGGATTTTCGCGAAATCTTTCTGCGATGTGTGACGCCAGCGGGCGTCCTTAAATCGACGGCGATTGCTGAAGCATTCCAAAAGTGGTCGAGACGAAGTGGATTGAAGATTGCGTCTCAGGGTGTGCATTGCATCCGGCATTCGTACGCCCTTCACCTCCTGCGATCAGGTCTGCCTCTGAAAACAATCGGTGACCTGCTGGGCCACCGGACGCTCGAAAGCACCTGCGTGTACCTGCGATTGGCGACCGACGATCTACGAGATGTACCGCTGAACCTTCCGGCAGGCGCGTGCACGACGGGCCAACATGAGGTTGCGCGATGAAGGCCACAAGTACGTTCACATCGAGAATGGCTCTCCACATCGAGCGCTACCTGGCGCTGAAGCAAGCGCTGGGTCGGGAATATGACGGAGTCCGCCGCCTACTGGTCCACCTCGATCAGTTTCTGACCACACACGGCGGCGATCTGACGGCAGAAACCTTCGGTGACTGGTGTTTGACATTGCAGCATTTGGCATCTGGAACTCGTCGCGCCCGCATGCGCGAAGTGAGAAATTTCTGTATTTACAGAGGCCGCTATGAGGCGGCGAGTTTTATTCCAGATTCCAGACTTTTCCCGCCGCGTCATCAGGTCGTCCGACCACATCTCTTCACGAACGAAGAAGTCCATGGACTCCTGGCCGCGATCGGCGTGCTGCCGGCCGCACCAACCTCACGTTTTCGCCGGGAAAACCTGCGTCTGGCCGTAGTGATTCTCTACACGACCGAGTTGGTCCGGCTCACGTTGCGCGACTATGACCCGTGCGAGCACACGCTACTGATTCGCGATTCGAAGTTTCACAAGTCGCGGCTTGTGCCGCTCTCGATTGATGGCACTCGCGAGATCGATCAATATCTTGAGGCTCGTCGTAGCCAACGGATCGCGATATCGCCTGAGAGTCCGCTCCTTTGGCACCACACTCGAGGTGGCACTGCCTATACCGGCGCAGGGCTTACAAATGCAATCCGGCCGCTCCTGCGCGCGTTGCAAATCCGCACTGAGACAGGCCGCCTACCCCGAGTACATGATTTTCGCCACACATTTGCGCTCGAAGCATTGCTGCGATGGTACCGGAGTGGTGCTGACGTTCAAGCCAAGTTGCCGTTGCTCGCCACATACATGGGCCACGTGTCAATTGCCTCGACGGAGTACTACCTGAAGTCTGTCGAGCCACTCGGAGTTTCCGCGAGTGAGCGATTTGCCCGTCACTGCAGCGGGGTCCTTGCGATGCCCGCTAACACTGGAGGTGTACGATGAACACGGCTTCCCCCAATACGCTTGGCCGTGCTCTGCGTCGCTTCTTTTCGGATCATCTTCCGCGCGTACGCGGGGCCAGCTCACATACGATCCAAAGCTACCGTGACGCGTTCGTGTTGCTGTTGCGGTTCGTTGCCGCACAACGAGGGGCGCCGGTTAGCGAGTTAGATCTTAGCCATCTCGGTCCTCAGGAGGTGCTGGATTTCCTCCAACATCTTGAAGCGGAACGGCACAGCGTCCCCGCAACCCGAAACGTGCGCCTGGCCGCCATTCACGCCTTCTTTCGCTACTGCGCTGCCGAGCATCCAGACCATTTGGAGTTATGTCAGCGGGTTTTGGCGGTGCCTTTTAAGCAAGCGCGTTCACGTCTCGTTGAATACCTTGAATTCGATGAGATTCAGGCTGTGCTGGCCGCAATTGACCGGACTACGGCGGATGGCCGTCGTGATTACGCCCTCCTCGCGACGATGTTCAATACAGGCGCAAGGGTTCAGGAAATCATTATGGTGCGTGTGCTCGATGTCCGCCTCCAGACCCCGCCGCACGTTCGCTTCTTTGGCAAAGGACGCAAGGAACGTGTTTGCCCACTGTGGCCACAAACAGCCGAAATACTTCGTGCGCTGCTGGCCGAAAGGGGCGAGAGCCAGTTACCTGAAGATCCGCTCTTCCGTAACCATCGTGGCTTCCGCCTGACCCGGTTCGGCGTCAGATACATCCTCAGAAAATACTGCACACGAGCTCAAGCGATAAGACCTGCATTGTCGAGCAAGCGCCTACACCCCCACAGCATGCGTCATAGCACCGCCGTACATCTGCTGCGAGCCGGGGTCGACATCCTCACAATCAGCCAATGGC
>JAFAUR010000384.1 GCA_019243205.1 Acidobacteriaceae bacterium
ATCATGTTCGCGACTTCTTCCATTCCGGCGCGATGCTCTTTTCCCCAACCGATCTCACGAAGACAACCCCGGAGCTCTTCCTGACCCGCTGGATCACTCATTTCTGCCTTCCGGTGTTCATGTTCACGGCTGGCGCGGGCGCATTCCTGCGAGGCCACCGCGACGGCTCGATCCCCCGGCCTCTCAAGCTTCCTGTGGACGCGTGGCTTGTTCCTGGTTATTCTCGAACTTACGGTCATGCGCTTCGCTTACAATTTCAACTTTTCCCTGCGCTTTCCGTTTCTGCTGCTCATCTTGTGGATCTTCGGGATCTGCATGGTGCTGATGGCCGGTCTCGTCTATCTGCCCTTTCGTGTTCTCGCGATTTCAAGCGGAGTTGTCATACTCCTCCACAACTCCTTAGACTCCATCCGGCCGTCGGACTTCGGATCCGCCGCCGTACTCTGGAATCTGATACACCAGCCCGGTTTCATCTCGATCGGCGGAGTTTCGGCGCTGGTCACGTACACAGTCCTGCCCTGGGTCGCGGTGATGGCCGGCGGTTATTGTTTCGGACGAGTGTTTCTTCTGCCTTCGGGTGTCCGCCGCCGCATTCTGCTCACATCTGGAGTAAGTTCGACGTTACTGTTCGTAGCGGTCCGTTTCGCCAACCACTATGGCGACCCAGCGCCGTGGTCGACTCAGCATTCCGCCTTATTAACTGTGCTTTCTTTCTTGAATACGACCAAGTACCCGGCGTCACTCGACTTTGTGCTCATGACGCTGGGCCCCGCGCTTCTCGTGTTACGCGTTTTCGATGACCGGACTTTCAACCCGAATAACCCGCTCGTAGTCTTCGGTCTCGTTCCTCTCTTCTACTTCATCCTGCATTTCTACGTGATTCATCTGCTCACGGTCGTCACGGCTTTGGTCCGGTATGGCACGGTAGCATTCCGTTTCGTGTTTAATCCCGTGCCCTCAATGGGCGGTCCTGGCAACCTGTTTCCGCCTCACTTCGGTTACAGTCTTCCGACCGTTTACCTGGTATGGCTGATCGTCGTAGCTTCTCTGTATCCTGTGTGCCGCTGGTTCCGAACGGTCAAAGCCGAACGCCGCAGCCCGTGGTTGAGTTATCTCTAGTCTTCCTGGGTCTCATGTCTGTGACAATTCGCAAAATTCAAGCAGTTGACGAGCCACGCTGGCGCGAGCTATGGGACGCCTATACGCGTTTCTACGAACGCGAGCCCTCACAGCCCGTCACGCGTTATACCTGGGCCCGCATCATGGACCCGGCATGCCCCATGTACGCCATCGTTGCCGAGAACGAAAGGGGTGCGATAGTCGGAATCGCCAACTACGTGCTGCACGAAAATACCTGGTCGCTAACGCCCGTTTGTTATCTCGAAGATCTGTTCGTCGATCCTGCCTCCCGCGGAACCAGCATCGGGCGTCAGCTGATTGACTGGCTCGTCACCGCGATGAAGACCGAAGGCTGGTCGCGCCTGTACTGGAACACGAAAGAAACGAACTATCGCGCCCGAGCGCTGTACGACAGCTACACGCCCCACAGCGGCTTCGTCCGTTATGTGATTACAAATCCGATCGACGATCCAACCATCTCCTGATGTCGGAAAGTACTGTCATGTCCTGTGTCGGTGTGAGCGTAGGGGAGTCCCGCGTTGCTGATCCATCCATGCCTTCTCTGCCGTCAGTAGTGCAGAAGCTAGAAAACAGAGTGCCCGACACAGGATTTCGGACAGTAGCGTATACGCGCGGCTACACTGCCTCGCCTATGTGAGATCCAGTGTTTTCCGTTCCCATGCCGCGCTCGGACATGAGACCGCTGCTCCCGCGATCAACCCAGAGCGGGAAAACGGATACGCGAAGCAGCATCGACGTGAGTTCTCAGAAACGCATTTTTCGGGGACCTATTCCGCTTGTTCTAATTCGCTTTCTTCCGGTGCGTCAGTGGGGCTCGAAAATTCAAGTCGATAGCCGTCAGGCTCGGTAAGCGGTACTACCCACAGACCGTTTCCTACAAAGGGCCGATTACGAGCGCCAACACCCCGCGATTTGAACTCGCGATAGAGGGCGAGTGAGTCTTCGCAGATAAACACGACCGAAGCGCCGGTTCCGGCCGACGTTGGCGCGGGAATTCTTGAAGCATGATCGCGGCGTCACCAAGCTCAAGCAGGCACCAGCGGACTTTTCCGTCAGAAGGATAGTGTTCGTCGCCCTCTGGAACCCACTGGCGCTTGATTGTGAATCCAAGCCCGTCGACGCTGGCTAGGGCATCTCGACGGGCGGTTTGGTGTGGTATTACGGACCCGGGAACAAACGAGGCTGCGCAATCGTAAGAGCAATCATGCCCGTGAAAGATGCTCGTCCCGATGGTTTTCGTCCGGCACAGGTGTGGATATACATAGGAGCGGCACTCTTCCTGTTGGCGCTTCTTCTTTCGGCGATTCTTGTTCCCGATCTGCGAATTCTCCACTCTTTACAGGCGTTGATCTACGTTGCTGTGATCGTTCTTGCGCGCCAAAATAGTGCATGGGGATATGGAGCTGGCTTTTCTATCGCGATCCTTTGGAATGCAATGGGGCTCTTCATCACGCACCTGATACAGGCGGGTGCGATTGCCTTCTGGTTGCTGCTGCGTACGGGACACGCAGAGCAACTTGTACCAATGACGGTGACGCTAGGCGCGATCGGGCATCTCGTTTTGATCGTCGCCACGATTCTGGCGTCATCCCGCCTCGATGCGGAGAACCGGAAGTGGTGGAAGTTTGCAGGCGGCGGCGCTCTCTCCGTCTCGTACTTCGCTCTGCTTGTCGCTTTCTTCAAGCCTCACTAGTAACGCACGTCGCGCAGTGCGGCTCGCATGCGCGCCAGGCCAGAAGGATTGGCACTCACAAGTCCCTTCACGACTGTAAACGGGCTCCTGAACAACCCCTTAAGAAGCTTCGCAACTCGCTCGACTCGTGGAGGTCGATTTAAAATAGCGCTACGAACAAAGGCCTATGGCTTGGGTCCATACAACGCGAGGTCGACAGACTTCAAAGGCGTCGTAGGTAGGTTTTGGTCGCCCTTTCCGTTGGCACCCTGAACCATACGCGCTCGATTCCACGTGACCATATTCTTCCGCTCGCAAGGCCCCAGTGAGCAATATCCAGTAGCGTGAATCGTCCGTCCACTGTTTTGTGTCCTCGGACAACGAAGTGAGTTAGTTCGGTGGACGCATAGTTCTGGGAGGTCATATGTGTCGAGCGGAGTTGAAGGGTGAGCCTAGCTCGAACGGGCCAACGTGAGAACGACGAGTCGTCAGAAAAACCCTTCGCGAGTTTGGCACGGGAAGACAGCATAGAGCCAGTTGGCATTCCATATGTTTGAAGCGGATAGCTACCGGGAAGTCCCCATCGCATCTGGAACACGCCTTTGTCGGGACCCATCCGAAGATACAATGGCGACATGAACATGCACCCAAAGCAGTTCATTCTCTTCTACGGTGCGATTCTGACAACGAGCGTCGCCGTCCGCGCCTTCGGGCAATCGTCGGAGGAGCAAGCCGTGCTAGCGCCGATCCATGCGATGTTCGATGGCATGTCAAAACGAGATGCCGCGGCGATCAAGGCGTCCACACTATCGGCGGGCACGATGGTACTAATGCGCGACGGCAAGCCCTCCCAGATGACCTTTGAGGCCTTCGCGGAGCGCGTAGGGAAACCTAGTACGACCCAGATTGAAGAGCGCATTCACAATCCGCTCGTCCGGATCGACAACGATCTCGCCATGGTGTGGGCGCCGTTCAACTTTCTGATCGATGGGAAGGTCGATCACTGTGGGACAGACCTGTTCAATCTTGTTCGTGTCGACGGAAGATGGATAATCGCGAGCATTGCGGATACCGGAACGAAGACCTGCTCAGCGAAATAAACGGTGCGTTTCAGCTAGCGCTACGCGAATCGAATCACCCATATCTGGCGCGGACGGGGTTTCAAGGAGATGTTGTCGCGCCGTCGGTCTCAAAAGCACATCCGAACGATTCAGATCCAGAAGACATCACTCCCCTGAAGTCCCCTTGTGGCGTTTGGAGTTGATCGGATCGGGGGGATGTGGCAACTCAGGTGGGGATTCCTGAATCTCAATCTGCTCTAAGCATTTCGACTGGATTGATCCTTTGCGCGCGAACAAGAGCGGGGGCCGCTGCGCCGGCCGCGGCCGCAGTGATAGTGAGAAACGGGATCAGGAAAATGGCTGGATCGGCGGCGCTCGCCCGGTACAGTATCGACTGAATGTATTGAACCGACAAAACTCCCGCGGCGTATCCAAGAACCGCGCCGAGTGCCACGACTGCGAAGGTGGCAGAAGTTACTTCCCGGATGATGTGCCAGTTCTGCGCGCCCAGCGCGATGCGGATGCCGATGTCGCGGCGCTGTTGAAGCACCGAAAAATCGAGAACGCCATACAAACCAACGGCGGCGAGCACTACCGCGACAACTGCAAAGAATCCAGCCAGGATAGAAAGCAGCCGTTCGCGGACAGTTTTTGATTGAACGATTTCGTTTTGTGTCCGAATATTCGAAACGCGAATTTCGGGGCGGACGAGCGTCACCTCTTTGCGAAGAAATGCGGCGAGGCTGAGAGGATCGACGTCTGGCCTTGTACGGACGACAAATGTTCCGCGACCGACTGGCTGCTGATCGCCAGTGGCAGTCAGGGCCCGGTAAG